>JANREF010000280.1:16414-17810 GCA_030726195.1 Burkholderiaceae bacterium
TTGGCTTGCGAATAGTGTAACGAGTGGATCATGTCGAGCCACTCAAACCCTGCAATAACTGCAGACCTTAGTGGAGATACACATCATGACAATCACATCAAAAACAATTGCCGCTTTAGCATTTGGTGCCATGGCCGCTGGCGCAATGGCTGCCGACGTACAAATTGCAGCAGCACAAGAAAAATGCTACGGCGTAGCCATGGCTGGCAAAAACGACTGCGCCGCAGGCCCAGGCACCACCTGTGCAGGGACCTCTAAGACCGACTTCCAAGCCAACGCCTGGAAATACGTGGACGCCGGCACTTGCACCACCATGAAAACACCCAAGGGCATGGGCACACTCAAGGCCATGTAAGTGTCAAGGGGCGCGTTGTCCAACATTGCCGTTCGGCAACGCCCTTTGATACGTCTCGTACCGACATGAACGCAGTCCCCTCGTCAGCACGCCCAGCCACATCTGCGCTGGGTGCTGGCGTGGGCGCCAAACCGGCGCATTGGGACGCCATCATGGCGGTACAGGCCCAGGATTTTTGGCTTGAGGTGCACGCCGAGAACCACATGGTAGCCGGCGGGCCCCGCTTGGCCATTCTGGATACACTGCGCGCCAAGCACGGCTTGTCCATACATGGCGTGGGCTTGTCGCTTGCAGGTACCGAGCCCCTGGACCTGCAACACCTAGACAAACTCGTACAACTGGTGCGTCGATTCGAACCCCAGTTGGTGTCCGAACACCTGGCATGGTCGGTAGACGCGCATGGCTACTTCCCCGACCTACTCCCAGCCGCGCGCACACCCGCGCTATTGGAACGGGTTGCATCTCGCATTGGTCAAGTGCAAGACGCGCTGGGCAGAGCCATTGCCATTGAAAACCCCAGCCACTACACCGCCGACTTGATACACGACATGAGCGAGGCCGCGTTTTTAAACGACTTGGCCCAGCGCAGCGGCTGCGCCATTGTGCTGGACCTCAACAACGTGGTGCTGTCGTCACACAACCTGTTCAATGGCAAGGCCCATTGGCAAGACAGCAGCGAATGGGTCTTTGAACTCCAAGACCAACATGTGAGTGAAATCCATTTGGCCGGCATCAGCCACGACGCAGTAGCCACCAACGCCGCAGGTGAGCCCTTGTGGATAGACAGCCACAGCAGCCCTGTGAGCGAAGCCGTATGGCAGCTGTACCAGCGCTTTATTGCACACGCTGGCCACAAGCCAACGCTCATTGAATGGGACAACGATGTGCCCGACTTTGACGAACTGTGGGCACAACGCACTCGGGCACAGGACGTGCTGGACAGGCACGCGGCGGCCTTATGACAGCGTCGCCCCACCCGCAGGAAAAAAGCCCAAGCCCAAGCAAAGACACAAATGCCAGCCACGGCACACAGGGCACACA
>JANREF010000281.1 GCA_030726195.1 Burkholderiaceae bacterium
CGACTATGCGCCGAGTCTGCGCCCCGCCCACCCCAGGCCGGTGCATGTCCGCCGGGTTCGCTGTGTCCGTTGTGTTCTATCTCGGTTGTGGCTTTGCCGCACAATACGGCATTGGCTTTATCAGCCCATTCATTCATAGCGATATACCTTGACCACGTCTTCCGCCCCCAGCCCTGCCGCCAGCCCTGCACCGGATAACCGCATGACGCCCACCGAGCGACGCGCCAGCCTCTCGTTGGCGTCTGTGTTTGCGCTGCGCATGTTGGGCTTGTTTGTGGTGTTGCCCGTGTTTGCCCTAGAGGCTGCGCGCTACCCCGGCGGCCTAGACGGCGCGCGCGTCGGCCTGGCCATGGGCATGTACGGCCTCACCCAAGCCTTGTTGCAAATTCCATTTGGTATTGCCAGCGACCGCTTTGGCCGCAAGCCCGTGATGTTGGTGGGCTTGGCCATCTTTGCCGCAGGCAGCGTCGTTGCAGCCATGGCCACCAGCCTAGACGGCTTGTTGGTGGGGCGCGCCTTGCAAGGCGCGGGCGCCATTTCGGCCGCCGTGACCGCGCTCTTGGCCGACCTCACGCGCCCGCAAGTGCGCACCAAAGGCATGGCCTTGGTGGGCGTGAGCATTGCCTTGATGTTCACCGTGTCCTTGGTGCTCGCGCCCGTGTTGGCCGCGCGCGTGGGCCTGAGCGGCTTGTTCGCCCTCACGGCCTGTTTGGCTGTCGCGGGCATGGCTGTGGTGCTGTGGTGGGTGCCGCCTGCACCTGCGGCCCAGCGCGACATCAGCCCGCTGCACGGCCTCAAAACCGTATTGTCCAACCCGCAGCTGCTGCGCTTGAACGTGGGCGTGTTCAGCCTGCACGCCATCCAGCTGGCCATGTGGCTGGTGCTGCCCGCCTTGCTGGTGCAAGCCGGCCTCGACAAGGCGCAGCACTGGCAGGTGTATTTGCCAGCGGTCATCGCCTCCGTGTTGGTGTTGGGCGGTGTGCTGTTCAGGCTAGAGCGCAAGGGCTATTTGCGCGGCGTGTTGCTCACTGCCGTGACCTGTTTACTCGTGGTGCAGCTGGGCCTGTGGCTCTATGTGGACAGCCATGCCGTGCCCAGCGTGTGGCTGCTGGGCGGGTTGTTGTTTGGCTTTTTCTTGGGCTTCAATGCGCTGGAGGCCAGCCAGCCCAGCTTGGCCTCCAAGTTCGCGCCAACGCCCATGCGCGGCGCGGCCTTGGGTGTGTTCAACACCTGCCAGTCGCTGGGCTTTTTTGTGGGCGGTGCGCTCGGCGGTGCGGTGCTGGCCTGGGGTGGCCCCACCACATTGTTTGCCGTCACCAGCGTTTGGCTGCTGCTGTGGCTGGGCGTGGCCTGGGGTCTCAACCCCAAGCTGGCCGTGCATTAATGGTGGTTGCTGTGGGTCACGGGCTTGCCCGTGACTTTGCTGATCATGTGCTCGGACAAGGTCTCATAGAGCGGTCGGCTGATCAGTCTTGAAATCAGGCTGGCAATCATGGCCGACGCCATGAGCGACAGCACCATGGGCCTGCCGTCCAACATCTCCATCACAATAATGAAAGACGTCAGTGGCGCCTGCGTCACCGCCGCCAAAAACCCAGCCATGCCCATGGCAATGATCGCAGGCAACAGCAGCTGCTGGTCTGGGCCAAGAGTGAACTGGGCAATATCGTGGCCAATGCCCGCCCCAATCGACAGCGACGGCGCAAAAATACCGCCGGGCACGCCACACCAAGTGGTGATCCAAGTGGCCACCAGCTTGAGCAAAAAATACAGCTTTGACACGTCCGACTCGCCACCGAGCATGGCGCGCACCTCTTCGCCACCCGCGCCAAACGTCGCGCCTTGGCTCACCAAGCCAATGATGGCAATGGCCAAGCCACCCCCAGCGGCAAAGCGCACAGGGTAGCGGTTGCGCCAGTCGCTGAAGCGGTCGGGAGAGCCGGTTAAAGACGCGGCCAACAGGCGCGAAAACAAGCCGCCCAATGCACCACACGCCACCACCACCAGCACGCTGGGCAGCAACGCGGCCAAGCCCAACTGCGGCACGGCCATAGAGCCAAAATAAGCGTAGTTGCCAAAGGCCGACACGCCCATCAAACCCGCCAACACAATGGCCGCAATGATCAGGCCGCTGTTGCGCGACTCCAGCTTGCGCGACAACTCCTCAATGGCAAACACCACACCCGCCAGCGGCGCATTAAACGCCGCCGCAATCCCGGCAGCGCCACCGGCCACCAGCAGCGCGTGCTCGTTCATGGCAGAGCCCGGGCGCAGCCAGCGCTTGGCATCGTGCATCACGCCAGCGGCCACCTGCACAGACGGGCCTTCGCGCCCCAAAGACAGCCCGGCCAACATACCGGCCGAGCCCAGCACCATCTTGGCAATGGTCACCTTGATAGACACGAAATAAGAGCGGTGCTCGGCGGGCAGCTGGGGGTCCAGTGCGGCCATCACCTGCGGAATGCCAGAGCCTGCAGCGCTGGGTGCAAAGCGCCTGGTGGCCCACACAATGGCGGCAGTCACCGCCGGAATCCAAATCAGCACCAACCAAGGGTAGGCCGCAAAGCCATGCGAAAACCACTCGAAGGCCGTCTCGCTCATGATGGTGAACACCACCACCGCCAAACCGGCCAAGGCCGCATAGCCCATCACAATGGTGCGGCCCAACCACGCCTTGCCATCCGACAACTCGTGTTGCAGGTTTTGCAGGAAGTCTGGTTCGCGCTGTTCCATAATGTGCAGCTATTTTGACACGGCCCGCCCATAGGGTGAGACGCATGCGGCACAATGTGTGCCTTAGGCGTTTCATTGCACACCAAACGCAATCAGCCACACCACACACACCACCACCACAGCGTTAAGAGGAATCAGGCAATGGCATCAGTAAACAAAGTCATTCTCATCGGCAATTGCGGCCGCGACCCCGAAGTGCGCTACATGCCCTCAGGCCAAGCCGTCGCCAACGTGAGCATTGCCACATCTAGCCGCCGCAAAGACCGCAACAGCGGCGAAATGATTGAAGACACGCAATGGCACCGCGTCACGTTTTACGAACGCCTGGCCGAAATTGCTGGTGAATACGTCAAAAAAGGCCGCCCCATCTACGTTGAAGGCCGCTTGAAGTACGGCAAGTACACCGACCAATCCGGCGTAGAAAAAAACACCGTTGACATCATCGCAACCGAGCTGCAACTCCTCGGTGGCCGCGACGGCATGAGCGACGGCGCACCCGCCGGCCAAGGCGGCCAATCGTCACAAAGCGCCGGTGGCTACGGCGGCCAATCCTCGCAAGGCGCAGGCGGCTACGGCGGCGGCGCACCACGCGCCCCCCAAGCCAGCGCACCACGCCAAGCGCCACCCCAGCCCGCAGCAAGGCCAGCGGCCACAGGC
>JANREF010000282.1:0-10012 GCA_030726195.1 Burkholderiaceae bacterium
GCCCTGTGCGGTGACATGCACAGGGCGCGTCAAGGGTTTGGCTTACTTCAGCAGCCACTCGTTGAAACGCTCACCCAAGGCCTCGCCATAGTCCGCCCAGAAAATGCCATCGGCTCTGAAGCCTTTGTCTAAGTGGGCAGAAGGCAAGTCACCCAGAACGGCGGGGTCAATGTAGGCTGCGGCCGACTTGCGCGTGGGGCCGTAAGCCACATCAGGCATGCCAGACAACGGTTTGCTGCCCGTGGCAAACGCGACAAACTCCAACGCCTTGGCTTTGTTCTTTGTGCCTTTCACAATGGACCACACATCCAAGTCGTAGGAGTGACCGCTCCACACAATTTTGAAAGGACGTGCGTCGTCTTTGATGGCCGCGTAAATGCGCCCGTTGGCCGACTGCACCATAGAGACGCCACCGTCGTTGAGCAGCTGCGGCGCTTGAGACCAACTCTCAAACCAGACCACGTCATTTTTAATGGTGTCGAGCTTGCGCAGCGCACGCTCTTGGCCAGCAGGTGTGGCCAACACTTGGTACACATCTTTGGCTGCCACACCGTCCGCCAACAAGGCCCACTCCAAGTTCACCTGAGGGCGCTTGCGCAACGCACGCTTACCGGGGAACTTGCTGGTGTTGAAGAAGTCTTGGATGGTTGAAGGCTGCGGCCCTGCATTGTTGGTGTTGTAGGCGTACACCACCGACCACAAGATGTTGCCCACGCCACACTCGTTGGCCAGCGCCGCTGGTGCAAAGTCATTGGCCGCCGTGGAGCCGTCGTCACCCTTTGGCAAGATGTTGCGCGGGATGACCTCCAGCAAACCCTCTGCACACGCGCGCTCTAGATCGATGGCCTCGAGATCCACCACGTCCCACTGCACGTTGCCAGACTCGACTTGAGACTTGATCTCGGCGATACCGCCAGAGTAGTCTTCAAACAAAATTTTGGTGCCCGTCTTCGCTGTGAACGGGTCGATCATGTGCTTCTTTTGGGCTGCGCCATAGGCGCCGCCAAACGACACCACGGTCAAGGTATCTGCTGCCGTGGCCGCAGTGAACGATGTCGCAGCCAATGTGGCAACGACTGCGGCTATTAGGTTTTTCTTGATAGTCATCTGCTTTCTCCTCCATCATTGAAATTTGTGCTGCCGCCGCAGTTTGCTGCAGCAGCACCCGTTGCCGACCTCCAGGTTTCAATCTGGAAAAGCCGTGCAATCTCTGTTGAACCAACTCAAGGTCGCGCGCTCGCCCTCTTGCAGCTGCGGCGCATCCGCGTCGTTCAAAATCTTCACGTTGATCTCATTGCCGTTGGCCAAGCGGAAGTAGTTCCGGATGAAGTCGCCAACGTAGTGGCCGGTGATGAAGGTGGCACCAACATAGCTCTTGTCCGCATCACTGCTGCCACCCTGCGCCGCCTCGATGAACAGCTTTTCTGGGCGAATAGACAGGCGGCACGCCGCTGTCTCGCGCAAGCCTTCGGATGCGTTGCAGTGAACCTGCTCGCCATCAACCACCTGCACCGTGCAACGTCCGCCGGATTGGCTGAGCACCACGCCATCAATGAAGTTGTTCTCGCCAATGAAGCCAGCAACAAAGGCGTTTTTGGGACGCTCGTACAACTCGGCCGGTGTGGAGCATTGCTGCACCACACCGTGGTTGAACACCGCAATGCGCGAGGACATGGTGAGGGCCTCTGTTTGGTCGTGCGTGACGTAAATGACGGTAAACCCCAGCTCTTTGTGCAAACGTGTGATTTCGTACTGCATTTGTTCGCGCAGTTTTTTATCTAGGGCACCCAGCGGCTCGTCCATCAGCACCAAGTCGGGCTCAAAAATCAAGGCACGCGCAAGCGCCACACGCTGCCTTTGGCCGCCCGATAGTTGCGCGGGATACCGCCCGCCAAATTCACGCATCTCAATCATCGCCAGCGAGTCGCTCACCTTGCGCTTGACCTCGTCTTGCGGCAGTTTGCGCAACTTGAGCGGGTAGGCCAGGTTCTCTGCAATGGTCATGTGTGGGAACAGTGCGTAGCTCTGGAACACCATGCCGATGTTGCGTTTGTAAGGAGGCGTGCGGGTGATGGACTGGGCTTGCAGGTTGATGTTGCCGCTGGTCACGCTTTCGAAACCAGCCAACATCATCAACACCGTGGTCTTGCCCGAACCCGATGGACCAAGCAGGGTTACAAACTCGCCCTTTTTGACGCTCAGACTGAAGTCTTTAACGACCATGGTTTTTTGGTCATAGGTTTTTTTGACTTGGTCAAAGACCAAAAAACTGTCGTGGTCGTGGTCACGGTCGCTGGTGCCCAGCTTCAAGTCGCTTGCCTCGGTCTGCATGGTTTTTTATCCTTGCTTGTTCATTGCTGATGCGCTGCTGACGCTGCACTTCAAGGCCACTGGCCCCATCGACGGACGCCGCACACAGCACACCGACACATGTCACTGACCGAACACCCTCCCAGGCTGTGCCTCGTCAGCTTTGAGCATCAACAGCTGCCGCACAGCGCTGTCACACATGCCAGCCGCGGCCAGCACAGGTGATGGTTTTGCAATATACATACTTTAGAAATACTTTCAACTGATTAAGTAATATTTTTCAGGCATTAATAATTGTTATGAATTAATCAATAGCGAGACTGGCCACAGCGCTGCCGCCAATGACACAGGTGCTGGCTAGCCGCCTGATGCGACCAGACACTCATTCAAATTCAAGGGGGATACAAGGGCGGTTTAAGCTGCGCCGCGTGCGCCAAGGGGTGGACGCTGCTGTGGCTGCGGCGTTGTCAATACCCACGACGGTGCGCATAGATCAGCCCAGCGGATCAGGCCCGTAGCTGCAACTGCAGCTGGAGCCGGAGCTGTAAGCGCAAATCGGAGCACATACTGGCGCTAGGGAAGCCAGGGGCGCTAGGAGCGTTAAGGGTAAATAAGACCGCTGGGGCCAATATGACCAGTGGCGCCCAGTCGAGCCGAACTAGCCCAGCAGCACATCCAAGTGCAGGTCCAGTCGGTCTGTTGGTAGCACCCGCCATTGGCTGCGGGTGAAGCGCAGCAGCTGCCCGCGCACAAAGCTCATCAGCACGTGTGCACGCACAGAGGCGTCTGAGTCCGGCGTGTGCGCACCGGTTTCGCCAGCAGCGCGTCGCCAATGGCCACGCAGCTGCGCCTCTAGCTTGTCAAACAACAAGGCGATACGCTGGGCCAAGCGAGGTTGCTCCAACAACAGCGCATCGCCCACCATGACGCGCACCATACCGGGGTTGGCCTGCGCAAACTGCAATATGAGCTGGGTGAGCTGGGCGCATGCCACACGTCCAGCCAGACCTTGCGCATCGACTTTGGAGGCCAAACCCATGAGGCTGTCTTCAATGAAGTCGATCAACGCTTCCAGCATTTGTGCTTTGCTGGCGAACTGGCGGTACAAGGCTGCTTCGCTCACGTCCAAGCGCTTGGCCAAGGCCGCCGTGGTCACGCGCTCGGCCGTGGGCTGCTCCAGCATGGCGGCAAAGGCTTGCAAAATTTCCAATCGCCGCTGCCCGGGCTTGGCGCGCGTTTTGGGCGGCGCGGCGTGATCTGCATCGGTGCCGGCTTGGGCAGCTGTGTTGGCGTTGGCTTGGGGGTCAGACATGGCGTTTCAATGCGACCGGATCATGGTGCCAAAGGCTTGATCGGTCAGTATTTCAAGCAACAAGGCGTGGGGCACGCGGCCATCGATGACATGCACCGAGTTCACGCCGCTGGTGGCTGCATCTAAAGCGCCACTGATCTTGGGCATCATGCCGCCAGAGATGGTGCCGTCTTCAAACAAGGCGGCCACCTCACGCGCGGTCAAGTCGGTGAGCAAGTTGCCGCTCTTGTCGAGCACGCCCGCAATGTTGGTGAGCATCAAGAGCTTTTCTGCGCCCAGCACCATGGCCAATTTGCTGGCCACCACGTCGGCGTTGATGTTGTAGCTTTCGTTGTTTTCACCAAAACCCAGCGGGCTGACCACGGGGATGAATGCGTCGTCTTGCAAGGCCTTGACCACCGATGGGTCGATGCCGGTGATTTCACCCACTTGGCCCACATCATGTTCTGTGGTTTTATCCAATGGGTCGGTCAAGCGCAGCTTGCGCGCCCGAATGAGGCCGCCGTCACGCCCGGTGAGGCCCACGGCCTTGCCGCCCGCTTGGTTGATGAGGCCGACAATGTCTTGCTGCACTTCGCCCGCCAACACCCACTCCACCACTTCCATGGTTTCGGCGTCGGTCACACGCATGCCGTGTACAAACTGGCCCTGCTTGCCCAGGCGCTTGAGTAGGGTTTCAATTT
Organism: Burkholderiaceae bacterium; assembly: GCA_030726195.1. Taxonomy (GTDB): domain Bacteria; phylum Pseudomonadota; class Gammaproteobacteria; order Burkholderiales; family Burkholderiaceae_C; genus RS62. The sequence continues at coordinate 4,306 of JANREF010000282.1, forward strand.
GCGGGCCGCCACCGTGCACCACCACGGGGTTGATACCCACCAACTTGAGCAACACCACGTCGGCGGCAAAGGCGGCTTGCAAGGCGGGATCGGTCATCGCATTGCCGCCGTACTTGATGACCATGGTTTTGCCGTGGAACTTGCGGATGTAAGGCAAGGCTTTGGCCAGAATGTCGGCTTGGTCTAACGCGGCAATAGTAGACATACAACTCTAACAATAATGATGAAGGACGGCGGTACATAATTGTGCCGTAGTTTGCGGGCCCGTTGGTCTGGCCGCGTGCTTATCTGGTGCGCTGCGCCATGGGCAAGCCCCACAGACAGCGCAAGATACCGATAGGTCCGATGGGCCGAGAGGCCCTGCAAACCGCAACCGACAAACAAACGGGTTGGGCCAACGAACTGCGCGGCACACCCACAACTGAGGGAGATACAACATGTCAGACTTGAATGCACGCTTCGAGCAAGCCAGCGTCGATGCCAAAAGCCTATCCGAGCGCCCCGACAACCAAACCTTGCTGCGCATTTACGCGCTGTACAAGCAAGGCAGCGAAGGCGATATTGAGCGCGACAAGCCCAGCATGACCGACATGGTCGGCTTTGCCAAGTGGAGCGCGTGGAACAAGCTCAAGGGCACCGAGCAAGACGAGGCCAAACAAGACTTCATCGACCTGATCGAGTCACTCAAAGGCTAAATCCACGCATGCGCAATGGGGCGCGAGTATGCAGTTTTGCAGCTTTACACGCTTAAACAAGCGAATGCCAGACGTCGCAGGCGGGAACAAGTGGGCCACAGCTGGTCACTGAGGGCCACTGCTGACGCAAGTGCCTACACACGGCATCAAGCCCGCTGCACTTGCACCACGCAGTCGTAAAACGTGGGGGCTCGCCCCATGTCGGTCAGGGCTTGCCCAGTCACCTCGTTCACGTTGGTGCCACGTGCGCCCAACTTGCGCCACCAAATCCCCAAGCCATTGACCACGCCGCTGCGTGCGCGCTGGTTGATGCGGGCTACACAGTGGTAGCGGCCTCTATCGTTGAACACACACACCATGTCACCGTCTGCAATACTGCGGGCACGCGCGTCCACCTCGGACATTTCCAGCACGGGCTCGCCCTCGATGTCGCGCAAACTTTGCACGTTGACGAAGGTGGAGTTGAGGAAGTTGCGCGCAGGCGGAGAGATCATGGCCAGCGGGTAGAGCGCATGGGCGTCTGGCACTTCAAAGTTGGGCACGTAGTCGGGCACTGGATCTAGGCCCGCACGGGCCAAACGATCGCAGGCCAACTCACATTGGCCCGAGGCGGTTGGAAAACCGCCGTTGGCAAACGGCGCAGGCGCAACAGCCAAGGGCGCAAAGCCATCGCGCCACAAGGCAGCCAAGTCCACATCGGTGGGCAAAAACGCCTGGCGACACAAGGCCTCGTCACTGTCGGTAAAACACGGCTCACTAAAACCCATGCGTGCGGCCAAGGCCCTGAATATATCGGTGTTGGTTTTGACGCCTGCCAGCGGAGCAATCGCCGGGCGATTGAGCAACACATCCGTGTGGCCGTAGCTGGCGTGTATGTCCCAGTGCTCCAGCTGCGTGGTGGCGGGCAAGATGTAGTCGGCATAGTCGGCCGTATCGGTTTGAAAATGCTCCAACACCACCGTAAACAAATCTTCACGGGCAAAACCGCGCACCACTTGAGAGGAGTCGGGGGCCACCGCCACGGGGTTGCTGTTGTACACCACCACCGCTTCAATGCGTGGCCCAAAGTCCACGGTGGCGGCGCGGTTCAAATCGTTGCCAATGGTAGACATATTGATCACGCGCGAGGGCTCGTCCCCTAGCGCCAAACGCCGCAAATCTGGGCGCTCCAATGCGGCCTTTTGCTTGGGGAAGAAACCCGAGCTGGACAACAACAAGCCACCACTGGCGTGACGCCATGCGCCCACCAAAGCAGGCAGACAAGCCACGGCGCGCACCGCGTTGCCGCCGCCGCGGGTGCGCTGCATGCCGTAGTTCAGGCGAATGGCCGCAGGCGGCGTGTGTGCATAGTCACGGGCCAAGTCCACGATGACTTGCGCCTCGATGCCACACACTTGTGCGGCACGCTCGGGCGGCCAGTCCAGCGCGCGCGCTTTGAGCTGCTCAAAGCCTTGTGTGTGCTGTGCAATGTAGTCGTGGTCTAACCAATCGTGGGTGATGAGTTGGTGCATCAACGACAAGGCCAAGGCTGCGTCGGTGCCGGGCAGCAGCGCGATGTGCTGGTGGCACTTCTCGGCGGTTTCTGTGCGCCGTGGGTCTATGCAGATGAGCTTGGCGCCATCGCGTTTGGCTTGCTGCACATGCCGCCAAAAATGCAAATTGCTTGCAATGGCGTTGCTGCCCCAAATCAGGATCAGCTTAGAGCCCACAAAACCATCCATGCGCATGCCCACCGATGCGCCATAGGTGTGCGCCAAAGCCGCTGCACCAGCGGACGCGCAAATGGTGCGGTCTAGCTCGCTGGCCCCCAGTCGGTTGAAGAACCGCCCAGCCATGGCCTCGCCCTGCACCAACCCCATGGTGCCTGCGTAGCTGTAGGGCAATATGGCTTGGGGGTTGCGTTGTGCAATGGTCTTGAGTTTGGCCGCAATGGCGTCCAAGGCCTCGTCCCACGACACCTCGATAAACTGGCCCGCGCCCTGCCCAGGGCCTTTAGGCCCCACGCGCTTGAGCGGTGTGGTCAAGCGCTCGGGGTGGTAGGTGCGTTCGGTGTAACGCGCCACTTTGGTACACAGCGCCCCACCGGTGCTGGGGTGCTTGGGGTTGCCTCGCACCTGAATAGCCACCCCCTCTTGCACGCTGGTCACCATGGCGCATGTGTCTGGGCAGTCGTGCGGACAAGCACCCAGCACGGTGTGCACGGGCGCGTTGCTGCTGGGCTGTAGGGGTAGATCTGTGACAAGGGCGTTCATGGCGGACACATTTGGTGGTGATGGCTGGCACGTCGCCTAGCTTTTAGGTAGCATAGCTTTTTATCGTTCTTGCCAGCAAGGTCACCCACCATGAATTTGATTGATGCCATTCAAGCCCAGGCCGCCGAAATGGCCAGCCTGCGACGCGACATTCATGCACACCCTGAGCTGTGCTACCAAGAAGAACGCACCGCGGCCTTGGTGAGCGAGCAGCTCAAAGGCTACGGCATAGAGGTGCACACAGGCTTGGGCGTGACCGGTGTGGTGGGCGTGATCAAAGGCAACTTACCCGCTACGGCACAAGCGCCCTACCAAGCCATTGGCCTGCGCGCCGACATGGATGCGCTGCCCATGCAAGAGAGCAACACCTTTGCACACGCGAGCCAACACAGCGGCAAGATGCACGCCTGCGGCCATGACGGCCACACCGCCATGCTGCTGGCGGCTTGCCGTCACCTGAGCCAACACCGCGACTTTGCAGGCACCGTGTACGCTATTTTTCAGCCCGCAGAAGAAGGCGGTGGTGGCGCGCGTGAAATGATCAAAGACGGCCTGTTTGAACGCTTCCCAATGGATGCGGTCTACGCCATGCACAACTGGCCGGGTATGGCGCTGGGCACCTTTGCCGTGAGCCCGGGCCCTGTGATGGCCTCTAGCAACGAATTCAAAATTGTGGTGCGCGGCAAGGGCGCGCATGCCGCCATGCCGCACATGGGGGTAGACCCGGTGCCTGTGGCAGCTGCCATGATTCAGGCGTTTCAAACCATCATCACGCGCAACAAAAAACCCGTGGATGCGGGTGTGATTTCGGTGACCATGCTCCACGCGGGCGAAGCCACCAACGTGATTCCCAACAGCTGCGACATGCGCGGCACGGTGCGCACCTTCACCTTGGAGGTGCTGGACTTGATCGAAGACCGCATGCGTGAAGTCGCGCAGCACACCGCCGCAGCCTTCGGCGCGCAGTGCGACTTTGAATTTGTACGCAACTACCCGCCCACCATCAACACCCCGGCCGAGGCGGCCTTTGCCAAACAGGTGTTGGCACAGGTAGTGGGCGAGGCCCAAGTGGGTGAACAAGAACCCACCATGGGCGCGGAAGACTTTGCCTACATGCTGCAAGCCAAACCTGGGGCCTATATTTTTGCGGGCAACGGTGAAGGTGACCACCGCGTCATAGGCCACGGCGGCGGGCCTTGCACGCTACACAACCCCAGCTACGACTTCAATGACCACCTCATTCCCATAGGCGCAAGCGCTTGGGTCAAGTTGGTTCATGCAGCACTTCCGGCTTAAGACCCAGCCAACACGCACGGCGAACACGGAAATAAGAACAACAAGAATGGGAACGGGGGCAGGAACAGGAGCAGAACCAGACAGGGGCCAAGGCTTAAAGCATGTCTCGTCGATGGGCGATTTCTAACAAGCCGTCAAAAATCAGGCCGTCCACCAGCTCAACCGGCACCGACATAGACGGCTCCATTTTCCAGCCCGCACCGCCCGTCATGTAGCACACCGGCTGCTGGCCGCAACGCGCTTGCAGCAAGCCCATGACGTGCGCCACCGCGCCAGCAATGGCAAAGGTGCCGCCGCTGGTGAGTGCGTCACTGGTGTTGGTGGGAAACGGCACCACGTCGCCAGTGGGCACATGCAGGCCCGCCGTACCCGACTCCAAAGCGCGCAGCATGATGCCGTGTCCAGGCAAAATCACGCCGCCCAAAAACTGGCCTTGCGCATCAATGGCCTCAATCGTCACGGCTGTGCCCACCATCACCACCACACAAGGCCTGACTTGGCCACTGGCTTTCATGCGCTGGTAGGCACCAATCATGGCCACCCAACGGTCTGCGCCCAGGCGCGCCGGATGGTCGTAACCGTTGCTCACGCCGGCCTCGTAATCATTGGGCACCACCCAGCGCGGCGACACATCCCATATGTCCATTTGCTGCTGGACGCGGCGCATCACCGCGTCGCCCGCCACCACACAGCCCAGCATGGTGTTGGGCGCGGGCAAGTCGGCCCAATCGTCCTCGGCCAAGGTTTCTATGTGCTCTAGAAACTTAGCGCCACTGGCCAGCAGCGCCGCATGCGGGCGTGCAGAGTCATACAAAGCCCACTTCAAGCGGGTGTTACCAACGTCGATGGCCAGAAAAGTCATGCTCGCATTATCAGCGACTGGCAATCTTCCAAAAACCGACCCCCAACCGAATCAGTAGCCCGTCTAAAAGGGCCTCCACAAGCTTGCAAGCAATGGCCCCAGGAACAGGTGTTCAGTTGTGAATCCCGATGCAAGCCTTGGCTTACAGCTTAGGCACCGATCACGCCACCGTCATTGCGACGAATGGCAATCACGCTTGAACGGGGCACGGTGTTGCCGCCGTCAGGGAAGTGTGACGCGGCCAATTCCTCACCTGGGTGCTGAATGCCCACAAACATGGTGGTTTGGTCTGGCGTCATGGCAAAGCCTGTTACTTCACAAGCGACTGGGCCCACCATGAAGCGGCGTATCTCGCCTGTCACAGGGTTGCCGCACAGCATTTGGTTGTTGCCCATGCCGGCAAACTCGCCTTTGTTGCTGTATTTGCCGTCGGTTTGTATCCACAGGCGACCGTCGTTGTCAAAGGCAATGCCGTCTGGGCTGTTGAACATGTTGTCTGCCGTGATGTTGGGGCTACCACGCTCAAGGCTTTTCGGGCTGACCACTGGGTTGCCGGCCAGCACAAACAAGTCCCAGTTGAACTGCGCGCTGGCATGGTCTTC
>JANREF010000282.1:10022-17547 GCA_030726195.1 Burkholderiaceae bacterium
GTCTTCACCAGCAGGCGCCCAGCGCAAGATTTGGCCGTAATTGTTTTTGGCGCGTGGGTTGGGGCCACCCACGGGCTGGCCATCGCTGCCGCGTTTGGAGTTGTTGGTCAAGGTCACGTAGACTTGTTTGCCGCTGGGGTGGGCGGCGACCCACTCGGGCCTGTCCATGGTCGTAGCACCCACCACAGTGGCGGCCAGACGGGCATGCACCAACACATCGGCTTGGGTCTTAAAGCCTTTGTCAGCGGAGAGGCCATTTTTGCCTACGCTGAGCTCAAGCCATTCACCCTTGCCTTCCAGTGCGCCGGTTTTGGCATCAAAGCGGGCAACGTACAACGTGCCGTCGTCCAGCAAATCGCGGTGGGCGGCAGCCATGGGGTTGCTGGCGTCAAAGCGGCCATTGGAGACAAATTTGTAAATGTGCTCGCCACGCTCGTCGTCACCCATGTACGCAATCACGCGGCCGTCTTTGTTGATGACGATTTCCACGTTTTCGTGCTTGAAGCGCCCCAGCGCTGTGCGCTTGATGGGGGTGCTGGATGGATCCATGGGGTCAATCTCAACCACCCAGCCGTGGCGGTTGGGCTCGGTGGGGTTTTGACTGAGGTCAAAACGGGCATCAAACTTGTGCCAGTCGTAGCCAGCGCCTTTGCCCTTGATCCCGTATCGCTTGAAGCTGTCGTCATCCGGCATGTCGGCGGTGGCGCCAAAGTAGCCATTGAAGTTTTCTTCGCAGGTGAGGTAGGTACCCCAGGGGGTGCGGCCATTGGCGCAGTTGTTGAAGGTGCCTAGCACCGTGGTGCCGGCTGGGTCGGCCTTGGTTTTAACCCAGTCGCTACCGGCTGCTGGGCCTGACAAGCGCATGGTGGTGTTGGCTGTGATGCGACGATTTTTTGCGGCGCCCTCTTGCAGTTGCCATTTGTTGCCACGCTGCTTGACTTCAAACACGGTCACGCCGTGTGCGGCTTGCGCTTTGCGTGTGTCTTCCAGAGATTCGCACTTGCCGTTGGTGAACAGGTATTCGTAGTTGGTGTATTCGTTGTTGACAGCAATCACACCGTGGTCTTTACCCATGGCAAAGTAGCTCATGCCATCGTTGTTATCACCCATGGCCAGCGCCTGGGAGGCTGAGGTACCGCGCGTATTTTGGTTGAATGGGCTGGCGCCCTTGAGCACGGGGTCGCCCCAGGCGCTCACGACTTCCCATTTGTAGCCAGGGGGCAGCGTGATGGTATCGGCGGAATTGGCAGCCACGGGTGCAAAACCCATTTTGGGCGAGACCACATCATGGCTGGCACTGTGCATGGCTTTTTTGGCACCACCACTGTGGCCGCTGGCTTGTGCGGCCACAGGCAGGCCACCTAAAAAGCCTGTCACGCCCAATGCTGTGGCGCTGACGCCCATAAAGCGACGGCGGCGAATGCCAGGCGCGACGAGTTTGGAGAAATCGTCTTGCTCGGTGCGTGGGTTGTTGGCCTGATCGGCCAGGTCGAAACGGTTCATGGCTGGTTCCCTTTTTACATACAAACAAAAAATTTGATGTACGCAATTTAGGGTTTTGTTGTGTCAAATTCATGACACGGCGCGCCTGCACCCCCACCCACCAAAAATCAAACGTTGAACTCAGTTTTGCTTCCAGGGCAGGCCTTGTAAGCGCCAGCCGTCGCGCTTACCGCGTTGACCAAAACGGTCTGGATCCCCCTCGAAGCCCTGCAAAATATTGAAAGCTTGCAGCCCCAGCTCGGTGGCACGCTTGGCGGCGGCAATTGAACGCACGCCGCTGCGGCACAACATCAACAGCTTGTGTCCTTGGCTGGCGGCGGCTTGCACTTGCGCATCAAAGTTGGGGTTCATGGCCATGCCCGGCCATTGCTTCCAGGCTGCGGCTACGGCGCCTGGCACAAAGCCCACCCACTCGCGCTCGGCGTCGGTGCGCACATCCACGATCACGGCTTCGCCGTTTTGTACCCATTGCCACGCCAGCGCACAGTCCACATCACCTGCATAGCCCGGCGCTTCGCGCGCGACCTCTAACTGCTGGTGTTCGCCAGCATCGTGGCGCATGCCCGATGTCAAGTTGGCAGGTACGGCTTGGTCGATCAACTTGGGGCGTGGCAAATTCAAACCGGCCATGAGGGCCACAAAATCCGCCATGGTGGTGTTGGCCAAGCGCTGGTTGTTGTTTTTCTCAAAGCCGACGGTGGTGTGGGTGCGGCCCTGGTAGTCGTGCCCAGGCCACACCGTGGTGTCGTCTGGCAGCGTGAAGAGTTGCTGGGTGACGCTGCGGTACAAGTCTTCTGAGCTACCCGACTGAAAGTCAGTACGCCCGCAACCGTTGATGAGCAGGGTGTCGCCAGTGAACACATGGTCGCGCCACACAAAGCACATGCTGCCACCGGTGTGGCCAGGGGTGTGTAAGGCCTTGATGGTCTCACCGCCGAAGGTCAGTGTGTCGCCGTGCGCCATTTGGATGTTGGCCGTCTCAATGCCGCAGCCCGCGGGTGCTGCCGTTTTGGCACCCGTGTGCTCCACCAACTGATGCGCGCTGGTGATGTGGTCTGCATGGGCATGGGTTTCAAGCGCGTAGCGCAGCTGCAGGCCGTACTGCGCCAGCACCGCCAAGTCGCGCTCGATGAGCTCTTCTACCGGATCAATGATCACGGCATCTTTGCTGCGCTCGTCAAACAGCACGTAGGTGTAGGTGCTAGAGACGGTATCGAACAGTTGAATGGGCGTAGGCATGGGTCAATCCTTGTGAAGCTGAAAGAAATGAAAGGCGCAGCAACAGGTGCGCGCAGGTTGCGTTAAGAGAATTTGGCCAACATGAGAGCGACCTCGTCACCGGGCACATCGCCTTGCGCGATCACACAGCCCACCAAGGTGAAAAAGGCTTTGTCTAGGGCTTTGCGAGAAGCCGCCATTTGCTGCGCCACTTTCTCACAGTCCTCTTCGGCCTCAATGAGACGCTGAATACCGCGCAGCTGCCCTTCGACGCGCTTGAGGCGCAACACCAAAGCACGTTTACGTTCGGCATCGGTTACTTGAGTCATGGTTTGTCCTAGGTGAGTGGGCCGCGCTGGGCGCGGGCGAGCAGCGGTAAACACTGCATAATAGGCATACTTTATTTATACCCCAAAGAGTATACGAGGAACAGACAATGCAAGCAGAGTTGCTGGGCAACATACACCCCTACATTCAAGCCGCTACCGGCGGCATTTTGATTGGACTGGCCAGCTGGCTGGTCCTAGCAGCCTTTGGACGCGTGGCCGGCATCACCGGTATCACCACGGGTGCGGCAGCGGCTGTGTCTCAAGCGCGCAGCAAGCTCAGCATGCTGCTGGACTGGCGCGTGGGTTTTTTAATCGGCTTGATCGGTGGCGGCCTGTGGGTGGCGCAAACACTGGGTGTGACCAGTGGCTTGGCACCTCGCAGCCCCGGGCTCTTGCTGGTGGCGGGTTTGTTGGTGGGCTACGGCACCATACGCGGCAGTGGCTGTACATCCGGACACGGCGTGTGCGGCTTGGGCAGACGCTCTGCGCGCTCTTTGGTGGCGGTTGCGGTGTTCATGGCTGTGGCCATGGTCACGGTCACCGTGACAGGCTTGATGCAAGGCGGTGCAGCATGAGCGATACACACACCGAAACACGCAACTTAAGCACATTCGTGGTGGGTTTGATCGCAGGCTTGCTGTTTACAGCAGGCTTGGCGTGGTCTGGCATGACCGATCCGGCCAAAGTGATTGGGTTTTTGAATGTGGCTGCACTGTTCACCGACAGCGTGCCCGGCGCGTGGGATGCGAGCTTGGCGTTTGTAATGGGCGGCGCAGTGGTGATCACGTTGGTGGCTTTCGCGCGCACAGCCACGCGAGCGGACAACAGCAGGCCTTGGCTGGCCGATGCCTTCAAGCTGCCAACCCGTCAAGACATTGACGCGCGCTTGCTGGTGGGCAGCGCCTGTTTTGGCCTGGGTTGGGGCCTGGGTGGCTTTTGCCCTGGACCTGCCCTGTCGGCACTGCTGAGCAACGCCGACTTGCTGTGGTTTGCGCCCGCCATGGGCGTGGGCATGTGGTTGGCCACCTTGCACAACAGGTCCGCTTAAGCAAGGCCGGCCAACCAAGGTTCACCGAGGCCGCTTCATAAAGGCCGGTGAAACAAGCCCGTCACCCAACGCTTGCGCGGCCTGTGCGCAGCGTTTGCAAGGCACTGGGTGATGCGGCCTTCAGCGTCACACGCCGAGGCGCACGGCGACACACAACAAGGCGCAGCGGCACCAGCAACACAACAGCTGCCAAAGGCATGCACACGGCGCATGCAGCCCGCGCTTGGTAGGGTAATATCCATTCATTGACGTTTACGTAAACGTCAATAGATAATGATTGCCTTGCCGCGCTGACCCGACAGCGCATGCGCCATTTTTGTGAGCCCCGCCATGACCGACCTGTCCTCAGAGTACCAAGCCCTCGCCAACTACCGTCCCACCCACAAGGTGCGGTTTGTGACAGCGGCCAGTTTGTTTGACGGCCACGATGCCGCCATCAACATCATGCGGCGTATTTTGCAAAGCATGGGCGTAGAGGTCATCCACCTTGGCCACAACCGCAGCGTCGACGAGGTGGTCAACGCCGCACTGCAAGAAGACGTGCAAGGCATTGCCATCAGCTCGTATCAAGGCGGCCACGTCGAGTACTTCAAGTACATGATCGACTTGCTCAAAGAAAAGGGTGGCGAGCACATTCAGGTGTTTGGCGGCGGCGGCGGCGTGATTGTGGCCGACGAAATAGCCGAGCTGCAGGCCTACGGCGTGACCCGCATTTACAGCCCTGAAGACGGTCAGCGCATGGGCTTGGCCGGCATGATTGGCGAGATGGTGATGCGCTGCGACAAAGCGCTGGACATGCATGCGCCCACCACGCTGGCCAGCATTCAAGGGCACACACCAGCCCACTGGCGCGCCCTGTCTCAACTCATGACAGCTGTCGAGGCCGGCAGCGCACAGGCCAGCATCATGGCGGATGTGCGCGCACAAGCCAGCGCACAACGCATGCCAGTGGTGGGCATCACAGGCACCGGTGGCGCGGGCAAATCGTCATTGACCGACGAGCTCATCCGCCGACTGCGTCTGGACCAAGACGATGCCAAACGCGTCGCCCTCATCTCCATAGACCCCAGCCGACGCAAGAGCGGCGGCGCGCTGCTGGGCGACCGCATCCGTATGAACGCCATCAACCCATGGCGCAACGGCAACCGTGTATTCATGCGCTCATTGGCCACGCGCGAGTTTGGCAGTGAAATTTCGGCGGCATTGCCGGATGTGATTGCCAGCTGCAAGGCGGCAGGCTTTGACCTGGTGATTGTGGAGACGTCCGGCATAGGCCAAGGCGACGCGGCCATCGTGCCACACGTTGACGTGTCCTTGTACGTGATGACGCCAGAGTTTGGCGCCGCCAGCCAACTCGAAAAAATCGACATGCTGGACTTTGCCCAGTTTGTGGCCATCAACAAATTCGACCGCAAAGGTGCGGCAGATGCCCTGCGCGATGTCGCCAAGCAAGTGCTGCGCAACCGCGAAGACTTCACCAAAATGCCAGACGATATGCCTGTGTTTGGCACCATGGCGTCGCGCTTCAACGACGACGGCGTTACGGCGCTGTACCAAGCCATGAAACCCGCCTTGGAAAGCTTTGGCCTGAGCCTAGAGGCGGGCAAGCTGCCTCACGCCAATGTGCGCCACAGCTCCAACCAAACGCCCATCGTGCCGCCTGCACGCACGCGCTACTTGGCCGAGATTGCCGACACTGTGCGCAGCTACAAAGCCCGTGTGAAGCGCCAGGTCAAACTCGCGCGCGAGATCCAGCAGCTCACGGCAGCCGCCGACATGTTGCGCATTGGCAAGCCCGAGCGCTCCAAAGCAAGCGACGCGGCCATGGACTTGGCCCACACCCGCGAGCAACACATGGACGGCGACGCACGCGAGCTGGTGAACACCTGGCCTGCGCTGCAAGCCACTTATGCAGCGCCTGAGCTGGTCAGCCACATCCGCAACAAAGAAATCCGCACGGCCCTCACCAGCACGTCGTTGTCTGGCACCGTGATTCGCAAAGTGGCGCTGCCCACGTTTGAAGACCACGGCGAAATTTTGAAGTGGTTGATGCTGGAAAACGTACCCGGGCACTTCCCCTACACCGCAGGCACCTTCCCGGTGAAGCGCGAAGGCGAAGATCCCACCCGCATGTTTGCTGGTGAAGGCGACGCCTTTCGCACCAACCGCCGCTTCAAGTTGCTCTCAGAAGGTATGCCGGCCAAACGCTTGTCCACCGCATTTGACTCGGTCACGCTGTACGGCAACGACCCCGACTTGCGCCCAGACATTTACGGCAAGGTGGGCAACTCGGGTGTATCCATTGCCACGCTGGACGACATGAAAGTCCTGTACAGCGGCTTTGATTTGTGCGCGCCCAGCACCAGCGTGTCCATGACCATCAATGGGCCGGCCCCAACCATCTTGGCCATGTTCATGAACACAGCCATAGACCAAGCGGTCGACAAGTTTGTGGCCGAGCACAACCGCCAACCCAACGACACCGAGTACGCCGAGCTGCGCGCCTGGGTGCAAAGCAATGTGCGCGGCACCGTTCAGGCTGACATTTTGAAAGAAGACCAAGGCCAAAACACCTGCATCTTCTCCACAGAATTCAGCTTGAAGGTGATGGGCGACGTGGCGCAATACTTTGTGGCCAACAACGTGCGCAACTTCTACTCGGTCTCCATCAGCGGCTACCACATTGCCGAGGCTGGCGCCAACCCCATCTCCCAGCTCGCGCTCACCTTGTCCAATGGCTTTACTTTTGTAGAAGCCTACTTGGCGCGCGGCATGCACATCGACGACTTCGCACCCAACCTGAGCTTCTTCTTCAGCAACGGCATGGACCCCGAGTACACCGTGCTGGGGCGTGTTGCACGGCGCATTTGGGCGGTCACCATGCGCGACAAATATGGTGCCAACGAGCGCAGCCAAAAGCTCAAATACCACGTGCAAACCAGCGGACGCAGCCTGCACGCGCAAGAAATTCAGTTCAACGACATACGCACCACGCTGCAAGCGCTCATTGCCATTTACGACAACTGCAACAGCCTGCACACCAACGCGTTCGACGAAGCCATTACGACGCCCACCGAAGAGTCGGTGCGCCGCGCCATGGCCATTCAGCTCATCATCAACCGCGAATGGGGCTTGGCCAAAAACGAAAACCCCAGCCAAGGCAGCTTCATCATTGAAGAGCTCACCGAACTGCTGGAAGAGGCCGTGCTCACTGAGTTTGAACGCATCGCCGACCGCGGTGGCGTATTGGGCGCCATGGAGACAGGCTACCAACGCGGCAAGATTCAAGACGAGAGCATGACCTACGAAATGCTCAAGCACACCGGTGAGCTGCCCATCATTGGGGTGAACACGTTTCGCAACCCCAACAACAACGACACGCCTCAGGTGGTGGAGTTGGCGCGCTCCACCGAGGATGAGAAGCAAA
>JANREF010000283.1 GCA_030726195.1 Burkholderiaceae bacterium
CACTAATACCCAAGCAGCCAGTGCCAAACACACACTCCAAAACCAAACGCCCAGCGTGAGTGGGTAGACGCTGTCTATGGCGTGCATGCCCATCCATGTGCCCACGCCAAACGCCAAGGCCATGGTCATGAAGCCGTTGAGGGCCGACGCCGCGCCCGCCATTTTTGGAAATTGCGATACAGCGCCGGATTGGCCGCAGGGGTTGTGTATGCCGTGCGCCACCATGAAGGGCAAGAAGGGCAAGATGGTGGTCCACACCGTGGGCTCGGTGAGCAGGGACAACGCGCCCATGCTGGTGCCGCTGGCAATAGACATGAACCCGCCAATGCGCACGGTGCGCACCACGCCCACGTGTTTGATGAGTCGGCGGCACAAAAACGTGCCGCTCAAGTAGCTGGTGGTCATGATGAGCATGAGGCCGCCATAACCAACTTTGCTCACACCAAACACGCCAATGAACACAAACGACGAACTGGCCAAAAACGTGAACAGGCCCGCGTAAGACGCCGCCGCGATGGCGGTGTAAGCCCAGAAGGTTGAGCTGCTGGCAACGGTGCGCCAGTTGTGCCACACGGTGGCGGGGCGCAGCGCCATGGGGTTGAGGTGTTGGTTGGTTTCTTTGAAGCGCTTGGCGGCCAGCGCCAGCGTGGCGGCACCGAACAGGGTCACGGCGGTGAGCACGGCGCGCCAGCCGAAAAACTGCGTTAACAAACCACCAATCGGTGCGCTCAGGCAGGCGATCAAGCCCAAGCCGCTCAGGCCTTTGCTCATCATGCGCGCGCCTTCAATAGGCTCGTACAAGTCGCGCACAATGGCGCGCGCGCCCATGACCGATGCCCCCATGGCCGCGCCTTGCACCACGCGCCACACAATGAGCGATTCAATGCTGGGTGCCAGTACACCGGCAATGGCGGCCACGGTGTAGGCGCTCAGCCCAGCAATGAGCACAGGGCGCCGGCCGAAGCGGTCGGACACCGGCCCCCACACCAGTTGCGACAAGCCAAACGAGAGCGATAGCGCCGTGAGCGTGAGCTGCATTTGCATCATGCTGGCGTCCAGCTCGTTGCGAATGAGCGGCAGTGCTGGCAGGTACAGGTCTGTGGTGATGGGCTGTATGCCCATGAGCAAGGCCAGCAGCACGACGATCAGCAGCGGCGACATGCCGTTGTTGCTGTCGATGTTGTTTTTGGCGTGGGCGTTGGTCTGCACGTTGTGTGGCACCGTTTATGGCACTGCGTGGGGTGCAGTGTGTTGTGAGAGGTGGGCCTGCATGCTCAGCGTCCGCGTAAAAAGAGGCGGTCCAGGTCTTTCATGGTGAGTTGCTGCCAGGTGGGGCGGCCATGGTTGCACTGGTCAGAGCGCTCGGTGATTTCCATTTGGCGCAGCAAGCCATTCATCTCGGGGATGGTGAGTGTGCGGTTGGCTCGCACCGCGCCGTGGCAGGCCATGGTGCCCAGCAGTTCATTGTGCGCACGCGCAATCACGGTGCTGGCCTCGTGTTGCTGCAGCTCGGCCAACACGCTGCGGGCCAAGGCCACTGCGTCGCCTTGCGCCAGTGCAGTGGGCACAGCGCGCACGGCCAAGGTTTTGGCGGTGAGCGGCTCAATGGCCAAGCCCAGCGTGTTGAGCGTGGCCTCGTGGCTTTGGGCCGTGGCTATTTCTATGGGCGTGGCGGCAAAGCTGGCGGGTATGAGCAGGGGTTGGCTGCTGACTTGCTGTTGCAAACCATCGCCCAGCTGGGCTTTGAGTCGCTCGTACACGATGCGTTCGTGCGCGGCGTGCATGTCCACCACGATGAGGCCTAATGCGTTTTGCGCCAATATGTACACGCCGTGTATTTGGGCCACGGCGCTGCCCAAGGGCCACTCGCCGTCCGGCAGTTCAGGCACTGGGGCGTGTGCGTTGGCGTTGGCATGGTCAGGGTTGATTCCTGCCGGATTGGTTGGCGGGTTGGCTTGCGGGTTCGCTTGCCACAAGGCTGCCATTTCGTTCACGGCGTGGCGGCTTTGTGCCGCGTTGGGCGCGTCCCAGTGGCTTACGGCACCGGGTACTCGCCAAGGCAGTGGGTTTTGCCCACTGGTCGACAAGGGGGCGTTGCTACCGAAGCTGCCTGCATAGCTCGGTGGTGCTTGCCATGGTGGCACGGCCTCGGTGTTGCCGCCCAGTGGCTGCGCGGCTTGCCCAGCGCGTGGGGCGGCCAACGCTTGGCCAATGGCGCGTGCCACCAGTTGGTGCACAGCGCGGCTGTCTCTGAAGCGCACTTCAATTTTGGTGGGGTGTACGTTCACGTCCACACGCGTGGGTGGCATGTCTATGTACAGCGCGTACACAGGCTGGCGGTGGCCGTGCAGCACATCGGCGTATGCGCTGCGTGCGGCGTGGGCAATGACTTTGTCTTTCACAAAGCGCCCGTTCACATATGCAAACTGTTGGTCGTTGCGCGCGCGCGCAGCGTCTGGCACACCCGCACGTCCGCGAATGCGCAGTGCGCCTTCGTCGGTGCTGAACGAGAGGTCTATGGACAGGCTGTCGTCTAAAAAACCGCTGCCCAGCACGTCGGCAATGCGTTGGTCTAGGCTGGCTTGATCGTCTGGGGCCAGGCCATCGACGTGCATGGCGCGCCACTGTTCCAGTTGTTTGCCGTCGGCCCAAATGGCAAAGCTCACGCTGGGGCGCGCCAAGGCGTGGCGGCGCACGGCTTCTATGCAGTGGGCTTGTTCGGTGGCATCTGTCTTTAAAAACTTGCGCCGCGCGGGTGTGGCGTAAAACAGCTCGCGCACCTCTATGGTTGTGCCTGTGGTGCGCGCGGCGGCGCTGAGCTCGCCGCTGTTGCCGTCTAGCAGCCAGGCGTGCGCGTCTTGCTCAGTGCGTGTGAGCACGCTCACCTGCGCAATGGAATTCACGGCGGCCAAGGCCTCGCCCCTAAAGCCCATGGTTTGCACCGACTCTAAATCGCTGAGGTTGCCAATTTTGCTGGTGGCGTGGCGCTGCAAGGCCAGTGGCAGCTGCGCTTTGCTGATGCCGCAGCCGTCGTCCTCCACCACAATTAGGCGCACGCCACCGGCTTGCAGGCGCACGGTGATGTGGGTGGCGCCTGCATCCAATGCGTTGTCTACCAGCTCGCGCACCACCGAGGCGGGGCGCTCCACCACCTCGCCAGCGGCGATTTGGCTGATCAGCTCATCTGGTAGCGCGCGAATGACGCGCGGGGCGCTGGCCGGGGGGGTGTTGGATGTTATGGGCACCAACGCATTCTAAAGACTGTGGGCGAGGGGCAGGCCCGAGACGACGGAGAGGCCCGTGGTACGAGAGAAAAAGGAAAAAGGAAAAAGGAAAAGGGCAAAGAGAAAAGGGCCGCCGCTTAG
>JANREF010000284.1 GCA_030726195.1 Burkholderiaceae bacterium
GCACCTGGATGGGCGTGGCCAGCAATGGGCGCGTTGCGTTTTTAACCAACATCCGTCCAGGCACTTCGGCCACTGGCAGCGAGGTACGTGCAACCTCATCGACAACCTTAACGACAACGACAACGACAACGCCCCTGGTCACAGCCGCCGCCGCCCCGCTACCCGAGCCAGCACCGCGCAGCCGAGGCGGTTTGTGCACCAGCTGGTTGTCGGGCACGTCGTGGCCGTCGTGGCAAAACAGCAACCCCGCGCATGAGTTTGCAGGCTGTAACGTGGTGCTGGGCGACTTACACACTGGCGAGTGGCACTTTGCCCGCAACCAAGTGCCGCTTCGAATGGCTCAGGACCATCAAGGTCAAAGCAAAAGCAAAAGCAAGAGCAAAGGTCAAAGCCACGGCCACGGCGAAGGCAAACACCAGGACCAAGACCCCAGCCAGCACCCAGGCAACTGGCACACGCGCGAACTGGGTGCTGGGGTGTATGCCTTGTCCAACGCCGATTTGGACACGCCATGGCCCAAAACGATGCAATTGAAAGCGGCTCTCACGCAAGCACTTGGCAGGCCGCCCGTCACAGCAATATCCCCCACCGTAACGCCTGCCACGTCAACACCATCAACGCAAGAGACGCAAGAGACGCAAGAGGCCCAATTGCTGCACGCCTTGCAAGACAGCCGTTGTTTAGAGCCGGGTGATGCCTTGTCTGGGGTGTTTGTGCACTGGGCGGCGGCGCAATACGGCACCCGCAGCAGCACCATCATGCGGTGCGAGGCCGACACGCCCAAGGTCGTGCACATGAGTGAGTGGCGCTACGACAGCCACGCGCAGCTGCTAGACCATCAGCCCAAGCGCTTGGACATGGTGACGTGCTCGATACCCGCCTCCATAAACGACGCGCCCACCACCTGAAACCCCAGTTTGGCGTAAAAGCCTTGTGCGCTGGTTTGCGCATGCAGCAGCACCTCATGGTCGCCACGCGCGCGGGCCGCATCGCACAGGGCGTGCAATATGCGCGAGCCCATACCAGAGCCGCGCAACACACGGCATGCGGCCATGCGCCCGACTTTGGCCTGGCCTGCAACGCTGGGCAACAAACGCCCGGTTGCCAGTGGCTGGCCCAGCGCGTTGACCAACACGGCGTGCACGCTTGGCACGTCCATATCGTCCCACTCGTCCTCCCGGCTGATGCCTTGCTCTTGCACAAACACGGCGGTACGCACCTCGCTGGCGGCCTCGCGCAGCACATCCCAGCCACCCATGCGCAACTGCACCACGTCGGCACCGGCCTCATAACCGTTGATGAGCTGGCGCAACACATCGGGAATGGGCTTGCTGGTTTGTGTGCGCGGGTCGGCAAACACATAGACCAGCTCAATGCTGGTGAGCAAGGTGTCACCGCGCATGATGGCCGCGTCAAACACCATGCTTGACGTACCCAAGTGCTTGCACCGCAGGCCAATGCTCAACAAGTCCTCGTACACCGCCGAGGCGTGGTACTCCACCGTGGTTTTCTTGAGGTAAACGTCCCCCTCCAACAAGGCCATGGCCGCGTGGTACGGCAAGGCCAGCGCGCGCCAGTAGCCCGCAATGGCCGTGTCCACATAAGTGAGGTAGTGCGCGTTGAACACAATGTGCTGCGAGTCAATCTCAGACCAGCGCACCCGCAAGCGCTCTTGGAAGCGGTAGCTGGGCTGGTGTGAGCGCGGTGCATCGGCGGTATCCGATGTGTCGGATGTGTCGGAAGGTCGGGATGTTGTGGTGTTCATAGGGTTGTCGGCCTCGGCGGCACAGGGCCTTGGGTGTCCAATGTTGCGGTGCTTCAGATCGATCGCTTCACGCTATGTTAGGGGTGACATTTGGTTAAGGATGCGTGGTTAAAGATGCTTGGTTAAAGGTGCTTGCTTGAGGATAACGCTCAAGCCGCGCGTGGACGTTGACATGGAGATGACGGTGTGATCATGGGCCACGCCTCACTCTCGCCAGCATCGCATTCACGCAAACGCGGCCTTTAAGGCAGCGCCCGCGTCTGCATGGGCGTGGCGGGCTTCGGGTATGGCGCGCTCCCAGTTCACGAAGCCGTGCACCATGCCGCGGTAGACCTCCAAGTCAACCGCCACACCGGCGCTGCGCAAGACGTCGCCGTAGGCAATGCCTTCGTCAAACAACGGGTCGCATTCTGCCAAGCCTATCCAAGCTGGGGCTACACCGGCGTGGTCGCGTGCGTTGAGCGGGGCGAAGCGCCAGTCTTCGCGCAGCGCTGTTTCGGGGATGTATTGCTTGAAAAAGTAGTCTATGTCTGAGGCCGACAGCACAAAACCATCGGCAAACTGTTTGTGCGATGCCGTGTCTTGCGTGGCGCCGCAGCCGGGGTAAATCAGCAGTTGCAAGGCCAGGGCTATGCCTTGGTCGCGTGCGTGCAGCGCACTGACTGCGGCCAAGGTGCCGCCCGCGCTGTCGCCCCCCACAGCAATGGCGCAATGGGCGATGTGTTGAGGGGCCAAGGTGGCGGCATGGGCTTGCAACCAATGCAAGCTGTCCCACGCGTCAAACACCGCTGTCGGAAACGGGTGCTCGGGTGCCAAGCGGTAGTCCACAGACACCACCGCACAGCCTGCGGCCCACGCCATGTGTTGGCACAAGGCCTTGTGGGTGGCCGATGAGCCGATGGTGAAACCACCGCCATGAAAAAACAGCAGCACGCCGCGCGCGCCCGTGTGCGGCACCCACAGCTTGGCGTGCAAGTTGTGCCCGTCGCGCGTGGGAATAGACAGCGTCTCGTCCACCAACATGGGCTCAGGGTCTATGCTGAGCACGCTGGCGCCGGCGGCATAAAAGGCGCGTGCGGCTTGTACGGGCAACACGTGCATGGGTGGGCGCGCTGCTTTGGCAATGCGCGAGAGCAAGTCTTTGATTTGGGGTGTGAGCATGGCAAGGCTTGGTACGTGAGGGCTATTGAACTGAGGTGCGGGCTGTGGCGGTGCGAGTTATGAAACGCGTGGCCATACAGTGCCACGTTTTGAGCGAGCCATCAGCCGGTGCGCGTCATCCAGGCGACGCGAGCACACAGGCCAGTCGGGCTAGCATACGACAGCTGGGCATGTAGCCCACCACACTTTTTGGAGACGCACCATGGCCCTGATCAAGTACATCACCGACATCGAATTTGATTGTGGGGCCATCAGCCAGCTTGCGCGCAGTTGTGAGGCGCACGGCATCACCAAGCCGTTGTTGGTCACCGATGCGGGCATACGCGCTGCTGGTTTGCTGGACACGGTGCTGGCACAGCTCAAAGACTTGCCGGTCGCTGTGTTTGACCAAACGCCCAGCAACCCCACCGAGGCGGCCGTGCGTGCCGCGT
>JANREF010000285.1:0-940 GCA_030726195.1 Burkholderiaceae bacterium
GTGTCCAGCGGTACCGCATAGCCGGCAATGCGTATTTTTTTGCCATTGAGCGCGGCAATGGTGGGCGCGCTGTCCCAAGCTTGGCGAATTTTTTCCATCAGCAACACGACTGCGGGGTCGCTGTCGTCTAGCAGGCCTATGCGGTTGCCCAGCATGTTGAGCGAGCGGTCTGGGCGCCAGTCTTTGGGAATGAGTTGATCCCAGGCCATTTCCGGGTACTCGGCGCTGGTGTTGGCAGCGGGTTGTTTGGCCGTGCTGTGCGTCGCCCAGACGAGCGCGGCGCAACCCAGGCCCATGCGGGCCAATGCGTGTCGGCGTGTGGTGTTCATGTGCATTCTCTTGCGGTGTGTAGGTGTGCGTGCATGACAAAGTGCGTGTGTGTGGCCCGGGGTGCGGGCGGTAGCAGGTTGGGCAGAGGCGGCCGTGTCAGCCGCTGGTTTTGGGGTTTAGGCTGTCTTGCAGTGACCAGCGGTAAGCCTGCACCGCTGGCATGAGGCTGGCCACAAACGCAACAGCGAGCAGGCCCAGCATCATCAACCCTGTGTCTGGCGAGGGCAGTGCGTGCTGTAGGTTTACGCCTGTGAGTGCACGCATGGCATCCGCGCCCACGGCAATCAACAGTTGCAGCAAGCCGTAGCCCAACACGATGCCAGCCAGCATGACGCCCATGCTCTCTAGCATGACCAAGAACAACAAGGCGCTGGGCCGTGCACCCAGAGAGCGCCAAATGGCCAGCTCGCGCCGGCGACTTTGCAGCGACAGCATGGTGGTGGCCGCAGCGCTGAGCATGGCCGACATGGCCGTGAGCCAACCCACCGCCAACAGAGCCGACTCGCCAATAGACAAGGTTTGCCACAGTTTGGCCAAGGTGATGCCGGGCATCACCGCCATGAGGCTGGCGCCGTTCATGCGCTCTATGGTGCGGCGAATGCCGAACACG
>JANREF010000285.1:950-3348 GCA_030726195.1 Burkholderiaceae bacterium
TATGATGACAAAGAAGGCTTTCTGAATAATTTGGGCGGTGACGCTGTTGGGCGGTTGAGCAAGCGCGTGGCTTTGCGATGGATCTGGTGTTTGGGCTTGTGGCGTGGACGGTGGCATCCCAAAGGCCCAGCCCGCATGCATGCGCTCAAAGCCACCCAGCGTGACCATGACTTTCCTGTCTATGGGCGTGCCGGTAGTGGCCAGAATGCCCACGACCCTGAAGGGTGAGTCCGTGTGTTTGGGGGCCAGCCCGCCGCTGGTGCCGTGGCTGAGCACCAGCTGCGCACCCAGCGTCAGTCTGTTGGCTGCGGCTACCTCGTGGCCAACCACCACATCGTGGTCGCGCGCAAAACGCTGGCCCTTGGCGAATGCCAGTGGCTTGTTGCCCGCTTGCACATGGTCGAAAAACGAGGCGTCTGTGCCCATGACAGGACTGTCGTTGTAGAAGTCGCCCAGTTGCACAGGTACCACCCACGACACGCCTGGCAACGCGGCGATGGCGGTCGCCGCGCTGTAAGGCATGTTGCGGCTGGCTTGTCCCAGCCCAAACACGGTGTACATGAGCAGCTCGGTGGGGCTGTCGCGTGAGCCCACAATCAAGTCCACACCGGTGATGGCGCTGGCAAAGCTGTGACGCACGTCGGCGCGTATTTGTGCCACCGACAAAATCACCGCGCTGGACACCGCAACGGCCAATAGCGAAATGCCCAACACCAGTTTGCGTGAGGCCGCACTGGCCAGCGCCATTGATAACCAGAACCTCATGTGCCAGCCCTCTCAGTCTGGTGTGCGCACACAGGGGCAGCGGGGCTGAAGCGGGTGGCCGTGTGGTCGGCGGTCTCGTCATGCCGAGGCGTCTGTGCGCGGTTGATGTCGGGCAAAGACAAGACCACGTCAAAGTGGCTGGCCAAGCGCTGGTCGTGGCTGACCATTACTACGGTTGTGCCATGGGCGCTGGCCGCGCTGAGCAGTAGTTCCATGAAACGGGCCTGCGTATCGGCGTCCAGCGCTGACGTGGGCTCGTCGGCAATCAACAGCGGCGGCGCACCCAACAAGGCGCGAGCGGCTGCTACACGCTGCTGCTGGCCTACCGATAGCTGGTGGGCGTGCTGTTGCAGTGTGGCTGGACTGAGGTCCAGGTGGCTGCACAAGTTGAGTATGGCTTGGCGCAGGCTAGACCCACCTTGCGTGGCGCGCGCGTGCCGGCTGGCAAACATGCGTGCGGGTAAGCTCACGTTGTCAAACGCGCTGAGGTAGGGCAGCAGGTTGAACTGCTGGAACAAATACCCCAGTTGCTCGCCACGAAAGGTGTCGCGCTGCTTGGGTGTCATGCTGTGCAATGGCTTACCCAGTATGTGAATCTGACCTTGTTGCGGCTGTAACACGCCTGTTAGCAAGCCCAATAAACTGCTTTTGCCGCAGCCGCTTGGGCCATGGATGAACAAGCGCGCACCCGTTGCCAGGCTGAAGTCATCAATCACCACGCAGGGCACGCCTTGCGGCCATGCAAATGAGAGGCCGCTCAACACAATGGCTTTGTCTTGAGATGTCATGGGTGTGCTCATTGCTGTGCTCATGGCTGTGGCCTTGCCTTGGGCTGCGGTGGGGTGGGCGCTGTTCATGTCATCACACCTCAACGTGTGGCAACAATGCCGCGCATATCGATGGTTGCCGACTGGCTGCGCAGCGTTTGCACCGCTTGCCCACCAGGCCCCACCAGCGACGCCTCTATGGCCTTGATGGCGGGCCAGGTTTGGAAGGCGTTTACTCGCAGTTGGGCCAGTGCCTTGGGCTGGGCGCAGTTGTAGCTCACGGCGTAGTCCAAGTCACTGTGCGCGTCGTGTGCGCCGTGTGCGTGTTCGGTATGCATCAGGCTGGGGGCTTGCGTGGTGACCTTGGTCACACGGCATTGCGCCTCTGGGTTGGGCGTGAGCAGTGCGCTCGGTGACTGCAAGGTGGCCAGCAGCTGGGCGGCTTGGCTTTTTTCGCTCGCGGTGCGCGGTGCGTGTTCAAAGCCTATGAGGTCGCTCAGTGGCGACTCCCAAGCCACCAGCAGCATGTTGCCGTCCAAGCTGACCTCGACGGCGCTGGCGCCGTGCTGGTGACGCTGGTCTTGCGCGTGTGCCTGCGTGGCTGTCGCTGCGGACATGAGTGTGATCAGCGCCAGCGCCGCTGCGCGCTGGGATAGTGCGTTGTGCATAAACATAGTGATTCCTTCGAGCCTGTAACAAGATGGCTGCATGTGTGACACAAACTGCGGTTGGTGCAGTGTGTCGCCTCAGATGTCAGCGCATGCGTGGGTTGTTAAGCGGTAAAGGAAGCGGGCGGGCCTCTGGCCTGCGGCGCATGGCGTGCTGCCGAGGTAGGGTGCTGCATGCGAGGCATGGGCGCGCATGCA
>JANREF010000286.1 GCA_030726195.1 Burkholderiaceae bacterium
TCCCACTGCTGCTGGCTAGCGTCGCCGCAACGGGGGTGTGGTTGTTGCAGGGCAATAAAGGGGCCTAGCCTCGTCTAGGCGAGGCTTTCAGATCGCGCGTCAAAAAAGTTCTTGTCGCTGGCAACCAGCCACCTGCGAAAGCGCTTCAGTCCACGGCCATTGCGAGCTTTGCCACAACTTGAATGACGGTTTCAACTGGCATGCTTGTTCGAGTACGCCCAATCGCAACACATACGACGGCTGGTCGCCTTCAGTTTTAGAGTACATGCCTGAGCCGCACACAGGACAAAAACCTTGTACACGACGGTTACCGCTATCGGCCACCTTGGTGTAGTGCTGCGCTTCGCCCCGCACGCTTACAGAGCCAGACAACGCAGGTACCACCACTCGGAAGGCACTTCCAGACAGTGTTTGACAGTCGGTGCAGCAACATACAAATACCGCAGCCGGGTCGATTTGTGCAGTCAGGCACAGCTGGCCGCAATGACATCTGGCGTTTACTTTCATACTCATACAGTCCGTTTCAAAGTCTAGAACATGCTGCTGCATGGTCAACTTTACCGACTCAACACCGCCGCCAGCGCCACGCCCGTCGCGGTGCGCAGGCGCACCAGTTCCTCTGGCGGCGCAGCGGCGACGATTTGCCCGCCTTCGTTGCCGCCGTCTGGGCCTAGGTCAATCACCCAATCGGCCTCGGCGATGACGTCCAAGTCGTGCTCAATCACCACCACCGAGTGGCCTGCGTCGACCAAGCGGTGCAGCACGTGTATGAGCTTTTCCACGTCGGCCATGTGCAGGCCCACGGTGGGTTCGTCCAACACATACAAGGTGTGCGGCACTTTTTGGCCGCGCTTGCCCACTTCGTCGCGCACTTTGGTCAGTTCCGTGACCAGCTTGATACGCTGGGCCTCGCCGCCACTGAGCGTGGGTGATGGCTGACCCAGTGTGAGATAGCCCAGACCCACGTCTTTGAGCAACTGCAACGGGTGGGCAATCGAGGGCATGCTGGCAAAGAATTCGACGGCTTCGTCGACTTCCATGGCCAACACGTCGCCCACGCTTTTGCCGCGCCAAGTCACGGCCAAGGTTTCGGGATTGAAGCGCGCGCCGTGGCAGGTTTCGCACAGCACTTTCACGTCGGGCAAAAAGCTCATTTCTACGGTGCGCATGCCTTGGCCTTCGCAGCCTGGGCAGCGGCCTTCACCCGTATTGAAGGAGAAGCGCCCAGGCGCGTAGCCGCGGGCCTTGGCCTCTAGCGTTTCGGCGAACAGCTTGCGCACAGTGTCCCAAAACCCAATGTAGGTGGCCGGACACGAGCGCGGTGTTTTGCCAATAGGCGTTTGGTCTACTTCCAGCACGCGGTCTAAAGAGTCGTAGCCGCTCAAGCTGGCGCAACCCACCCACTGCGGCGTAGGCACAGCTTCGCCCTTGCTGAGTGCCCGCTTGATGGCAGGCGTGACGGCCATGGCCACGTTGGTGAGCAACACATCGCGCGCCAGGGTGGACTTGCCTGAGCCCGAGACACCAGTGATGGCCACGAGCCGCTTGAGCGGGACTTGCACACTGACGTTTTGCAAGTTGTGCAGCGTCGCGTTGCTCAGCAGCAAAGCACCTGCGCTGTCTGCGGCCTGTTTGCCCAAGGAGAACAAGCGCCGCGCTTGCATGGGGTGTTTGATCGCGTCGCGCAAATAGCGCCCGGTCACCGAGTCGGGCTCACCCATGACGTCGGCCACAGAGCCTTGCGCCACCACGTTGCCACCGCGCTTGCCTGCGCTGGGGCCGATGTCAATCAAATGATCGGCGCGGCGAATGGTGTCTTCGTCGTGCTCAACCACCACCAAGGTGTTGCCTTTGCCGCCTAGAGCGTGCAAGGCGTTGAGCAAGATTTGGTTGTCACGCGCATGCAAGCCAATGGTAGGCTCGTCCAACACGTAGCACACGCCTTGCAGGTTGCTGCCCAGCTGCGCGGCCAAGCGAATACGCTGGGCCTCGCCGCCACTGAGCGTGGGCGCGCCACGGTCTAGCGTGAGGTAGCCCAAACCCACGTCTTGCAAAAACTGCAAACGCGACTCGATTTCCGGTATGAGGTCACGCGCCACCTCGGCTTCGCGCGTGCTCAATTTGAGCTGCTGCACCCAGGCATGCACGTCGCGCACCGACAAGTGCGCCACCTCTGCAATGCCAATACCGGCAAACTGTACCGCGCGCGCTTGCGCGTTGAGGCGTGTGCCGTTGCACGATGGGCAGGTGTCCACCACGTCTTCGTCTAAGTCGGGCTCGGCAAAGCTTTGTTCGCGGCCACGGTCTTTGTCGTCGCGCACCGAATCGTCTAGCGCCGTGCGCTGTGTTTTGCTCAAGCTCAGGCCTGTGCCCACACAAGCGCTGCACCAGCCGTGTTTGCTGTTGTACGAGAACAAGCGCGGGTCCAGCTCGGGGTAACTGGTGGCACAGGTGGGGCAGGCGCGCAGGCTGGATGCCACTTGCAGCTTGCCAATGCCCGCGGTGGACGTGCCCGCCGCCATGGCTTCCTTGATGCCTGTTAAACCCGCCAAAATATGCACCACGCCTTTGCCGTGCGTGAGCGCATCTTTGAGCAAACGGCGCAGCTCGGTTTCGTTGTTGGCGTTCACCACCAAGTCGCCCACGGGCAGCTCGATGTTGTGCTCTTTAAATCGGTCCAAACGCGGGAAGTTATCGGTGGGTAAAAACTCACCGTCCACCCGCAAGAACGGGTAGCCGCGGGGCTTGGCCCAATCGGCCAGCTCGGTGTAGACACCTTTGCGCCCAATCACCAGCGGGGCCAACAAACCAATGTGCTGGCCTTTGAACTGCTTCAAGATGTTGGCGGCCATGGTGTCTGGCGTTTGCGGCAGCACCGCAGCGCCGTCGTGCACGCAGTGCTGCGTGCCCAGCTTGACATACAACAACCGCAAGTAATGCCAGACCTCGGTGGTGGTGCCCACCGTGCTCTTGCGCCCGCCGCGACTCAGGCGCTGCTCGATGGCCACGGTCGGCGGTATGCCATACACAGCGTCCACCTCTGGGCGGCCCGCGGGCTGCACGATAGAGCGGGCATAGGCGTTGAGCGACTCAAGGTATCGGCGCTGGCCTTCGTTGAACAAAATATCAAACGCGAGGGTGGACTTGCCCGAGCCCGACACACCGGAGATGACGTTGAACTTGCCACGCGGAATGTTGAGGCTGATGCCTTTGAGGTTGTGCTCTTTGGCGTTGACAATTTGTATCTCGTTGGGTGGTTTCACCCTTGGCTGTTTGGCATAGCTGCCCAGCACGTCGCTGGCCACTTGGCCGCCCAGCCCCATGGACATCTCGTAGTCGCGCATGGCTTTGGCCGTGTGCGACGTGGGGTGCTCACGCAGCACCTCGGGTGTACCTTGGGCCACAATGTGCCCGCCCGCAATGCCGCCTTCTGGGCCGAGGTCAATGAGCCAATCACTGGCGCGAATCACATCGAGGTTGTGCTCAATGACCAGCACCGAGTGCCCCGCTTCCATCAAGCGGCGCAGGGCACGCATGAGCGTGGCAATGTCTTCAAAGTGCAAGCCCGTGGTGGGCTCGTCGAACATGAACAAGGCGCCTTTCTTGGCCACAGCTTGGCGGCTGCTGGAGCCGCCCTTGGCAGCCTGCGCCAAAAAGCCCGCCAGCTTCAGGCGCTGCGCCTCGCCACCGGACAGCGTAGGCACGGGCTGGCCCAACTTCACGTAATCCAAGCCCACGTCCACAATGGGCTGCAAGGCCCGCAGCACGTCGCGCTCTTGCGCAAACACTTGCACGGCCTGTGCCACGGTGAGGTCTAGTACGTCGGCCACGTTCAGGCCCACGTCACCTGGCTTGGCATTGGGGTGTTGGTGTGACAAGCGCACCTCTAGCACCTCGGGTCGGTAGCGCTGGCCATCGCAGTCTGGGCAGCGCAAGTACACGTCGCTCAAGAACTGCATTTCCACGTGTTCAAAACCCGACCCGCCACACAAGGGGCAGCGCCCATCGCCACCGTTGAAGCTGAATTTGGATGCGGTGTAGCCACGCTCACGCGCCAGCGGCGCAGTGGCCAACAGGCTGCGGATACTGTCCCACGCGCCCACATAGCTCACAGGGTTGGAGCGTGCGGTTTTACCAATGGGCGACTGGTCTACAAACACCACATCGCTGAGCTGCTCGGCCCCCATAAGGCGGTCGTGCAGGCCTGGCGCATCGGTGGGTTTGCCAAAGTGGCGCAGCAAGGCGGGGGCCAACACGTCTTGTACCAGTGTTGATTTACCCGAGCCCGATACGCCGGTCACGCACACCAAGCGTTGCAGCGGGATAGACACTTGGACGTTTTGCAAGTTGTGCTCGCGCGCGCCTTCCAGAATGAGGCGCGGCGTGTTCTCACTGACCATGCGCTTCAAGCCCATGCCCACTTGTTTGCGGTTGCCCAAGTAGGCACCAGTGAGTGTGTCGGCCTTGCGCAGCTGGGCAGGTGTGCCGTCAAACACAATGTCGCCGCCGCGCTCGCCAGGGCCTGGCCCCATGTCGATCACACGGTCGGCGGCCAGCATCACGGCGGGGTCGTGCTCGACCACCACCAAGGTGTTGCCCGCATCGCGCAAGCGATGCATGGCCTCCGTGATACGGTCCATGTCACGCGGGTGCAGGCCAATACTGGGCTCGTCGAGCACAAACAGGGTGTTGACCAGCGATGTGCCCAACGCGGTGGTCAGGTTGATGCGCTGCACCTCGCCGCCCGACAAGGTGCGGCTTTGGCGGTCTAGCGTGAGGTAGCCCAAGCCCACGTGGCACAGGTACTTGAGGCGTGTGGTGATTTCTTCAAACAACAAGGTTTGAGCGCGCGCGTCTGCGTCTTTGCGCCCCACCACGGTGGACTCCACGTTTTGAAAAAACGCCAGCATTTGGTCTAGCGGCAAACACATGAGGTCGTACAAGCTCAGGCCCGGCAAGGCCGCCAACTGCCTGTCCGTCCAAGCCACACCCACAGGCTTGAAACGCGGCGTCTGGCCCAGCGCCGCGGTGGCATGCTCGGCATTGCCCAAGCGCCACAACAGGCTTTCGGTTTTCAGGCGCGCGCCACCGCAGTCGCCGCAAGGCGTGTAGCTGCGGTACTTGGACAGCAGCACGCGGATGTGCATTTTGTAAGACTTGGTTTCTAGGTACTCAAAGAAACGCTTCACGCCGTACCACTGCTGGTTCCACTTGCCAGCCCAGTTGGGCGAGCCGTTGATGACCCAGTCTTTGTGCGCCTCTGACAGCTTGTTCCAAGGTGTATCCCGCGGAATACCTGCCGCCTCGCCATGGCGCATCAAGTCGTCTTGACACTCTTGCCACGCCGGTGTTTGCAAGGTTTTGATGGCACCCGCACGCAAGCTGAGCTTGTCGTTAGGAATCACCAACCCGTAGTCCACCCCAATCACGCGGCCAAAGCCTCGGCAAGTGTCACACGCACCCAGTGGCGAGTTGAACGAGAACATGCTGGGTGTGGGCTTTTGATAGCGCAGGCGACTTTCCGGGCAATGCAAACCACTGGAAAACTGCCATGCGTGCTCGCTCGCCGCGTCAACGCTGGCAAGGCCGTCTGGCTGCACCGCATCGGCGGCCACGGCGTACACCGTCATGTGGCCAGAGCCACGCTTGAGCGCCACTTCTATCGCCTCAATCGCGCGTGCCCGGTCTTGTCCTAGCTTGCTGGACTTGAGGCGGTCGGCCACCACATCCAACACTTGGCGGGTATCGCTGGCCATTGCGTCGTTTGCTTTGGTGGCTTTTTTGCTGGCTGTTTTTTTGGCAGCGGTTTTTGCAGCTGCTTTGGTGGCTGCTTTGGCAGGCTTGGCCAACTCGGTCGCGGCTGCGTGCGTGCTGTGTAAGTCCTGCACCGCCACCTCACGCTGCGCATGTATGCGCGTGAAGCCACTGGCAGACAGCCATTGCTCCACCTCTTCTGGCGTGGCGCTGGCAGGCAGCTCCACCGGAAACGTGAATACCAAGCGGTAGTCTTGCTCACCACTCAAGGCCACCAACTGGTCGTAAATGCTGTCGGCATTGTCGTGCTGCACCGGCTGGGCCGTTTGCTTGTCAAACAACTGCGCACTGCGAGCGACCAACAACTTCAAGTGGTCGTTCAACTCGGTCATGGTGCCCACCGTCGAGCGGGAACTGCGCACAGGGTTGGTTTGGTCAATCGCAATGGCCGGCGGCACACCATCCACCCGATCCACGGCCGGCTTGTCCATGCGGTCTAGAAACTGGCGCGCATAGGCCGAGAACGTCTCCACGTACCGGCGCTGCCCCTCGGCAAACAAGGTGTCAAACACCAAGCTCGACTTGCCCGAGCCACTGGGGCCCGTCACCACGGTCAGTTCGTTGGTGCGAATGTCTAGATCTAGATTTTTGAGCGTGTGCTGGCGCGCCCCCCGAATACGAATCAGCCCCTCACCCGCATCGTTACTGGTGGTTGCCGCCGCTTTGGGCAGCTTGTTGGACTTGAGGGGTTTAGACATACAGCGCCGCTATTTATAGAGTGGACAAACATTCTATGCAGTCCTGCGGGCCTGGGGATTGAGAGGGGGTATTACAGGCTGGGGCAAACCCACTCGGCTTGGCGAAGGCAGGTGCCACTGCTGCCGCCAAGCGTTTGAGCGGGTTGGGGTCGTTTGGCAGCGGGGCCAGCACGCGCTGCTTACAAGGCAGCGCGTGGGTGGTTTACGACTTCACCACCAGCACAGGCATGTCGCTGTGCGTGAGGACTTTTTGGGTCTCGCTGCCCAGAATGAGCGCACTGACGCCGCTGCGGCCGTGGGAGCCCATGACGATGAGGTCGCAGTTTTCGGCTTTGGCCGTGTCCAAAATGCCTTCAAATACGGCGCTGCGCTCTATGGTGTCGGCTTTGAAGGGCACGCCAGCGGCATCGGCCAAGGCTTGTACAGCATCAAGCGACTGGCGCGCTGAGGCTTGTGCCTCGGTGAGGTAGGCCTGCAAGCCAAAGGCAGAGGCTTCGCCCAAGCCAATGTACGGAAAGGGATCGATGACCACAACAGACACAATACTGGCTTGGTGTATTTTGGCCAGTTCAACAGCTTTTTCGGCAGCGGCTAGGGCTTTGGCTGATCCGTCTGTGGGCAACAAAATGGTTTTAAACATGGGGGTCTCCTTTCAAAAGTGCCGCCTTGCGACCAAGGCTGCGACTTCAGTGTAGACCGCTGAGCAAGGCTTGTGTTGCGCTAGGTCAACCCCAGCACAACGCTTTATTGCCGAGCAATGCCCACCGGAACCTGTGCCATGGCCTGCCAGGACGCACCTGCAAACCACGGGCTGCCCCGCAAACAATCGCCCAGCATGGGCAACGCGTCCAGCCCCCAGAACACATAGGGCGTGGTTTGCAACGCTGCTGCGGCCTGACCGGACTGCGCTGCGGGCTGCACGTCGGGATAAACCACCACAGTGGGCACGCCAAATACGCCTGCGGCCAAGGCTTCATCGGTGTTGGCGCGCAGCAGCGCTTTGGCCTGATCTAAGGTTTGAAGGGTGTCGCCGCGTTGCTGCATGTGCTGGTGCAGCGCGGCACCGATGGCTTGCAAACGCTCGGGGTCGTTGGGGTCCAGGCCAACATCCGTTGTGCTGCTGGCCCACACGTGGCGCAACGCCAGTTCGGCGCAATAGCGGTTGACCTCACCGCGCGCGTTGGCCGTCTGCAACAAGCCGCGCAGCAAGGCCAATGGGTTGAACGGGTGGGCCGATGGCATGGCCATGGGTATGCCCAAGTGCTGGGCTTGCCACAGGACTTGCCTGTAGGTCCATTCGCGCTTGCCCGCAATTTCAGCCGGGCCTTTTTGACCGTTGGCAGACAGCATGGCGCCAAACAGCACCGGCTTGTAAGCGACATTGACGCTCAGTCCGGCCAGCGCTTCGGGCAGTTGCTCAAAGGCCAAGTAGGCGTAGGGCGAAATAGGATCGAAATAAAACGTGAGTGCCTGCATGTGCGCCATGGTGTGAGTGGCCCGGCGCTTGGTCAGGCTCAGTTGAACTGTGCGGCTTCACGCTGACGCAGCGTTTGCCATAAAGCGAGCTTGGCCTCAGCGTTCATGCTGCCCCAGCGGGCAATTTCGTCTAGGCTGCGGTAACAGCCGCCGCACAAGGGCTGTTCGGGGGTGACCGCGCTCATGGTGCACACACCCACGCAAGGCGATGGCGCTTGGCCAGGCGTGAGCCGCTGCGCACGCTGCCAGCGTGCCTCTAAGGAGTCGCTGGGGTTGGCGTGCAGGTTGGCCTGCGGGTTGGCGGATGTGTACATGCCTCTATTGTGCAAGCGCGGCGCATTGCAAGCAGTCGCGTCAGTGGCACCCCGACTGGCAGCGCGGTCTTTGACGGGGTAGCCCGCTAAGCGGCAACCCGCTTGACCAGCAGCAAACTGGCCCCCATGAGCATGAGCACACCACCAAACACGCGGTTTTGCCGCACTTGCGCTTTGGCTGAACGCATGATGGCTTGCAAACGCGAGGCCAAGAACGCATAGCCATGCATGACCGTGATGTCCACCGCGTTCATGGTCAGACACAACATGAGCAACTGCAGCGGCAGTGACCGGTGTGGGTCAATGAACTGCGGCAGCACCGCCACCATGAACACAATGCCTTTGGGGTTGGACAAATTGGTGAATATGCCTGTGAACAAGCGCTCGCGCGTGCTCGGTATGCGCTTGCCCAACTCGGCCGTAGCGGTGTGCGCGGCATCGGCCACGGCCGACTCACCTGCGGCAATGGGTGCACGCCACTGTTTGAGGCCCAAATAAAACAAATAGCCTGCGCCCACCACTTTGACCACCAAA
Organism: Burkholderiaceae bacterium; assembly: GCA_030726195.1. Taxonomy (GTDB): domain Bacteria; phylum Pseudomonadota; class Gammaproteobacteria; order Burkholderiales; family Burkholderiaceae_C; genus RS62. Next base: position 8,837 of record JANREF010000286.1, read on the forward strand.
AAGGCATTGGCCGATGCCACCAGAACGGCGCCCACACCAGCCCCCGCAACCAGCAACACCACCGACAAGCCCATTTGCAGACCAATGATGGTGGCGGTGGTTTTTTTAACGCCGTAGGCCAAGCCGTGACTCATGGATACAACCGCGCCCGAGCCTGGCGATATGGCAATCACCCAACAGGCTACAAAATAAGTCATCCAAACGCTGAAATCCATGGCGAGAGTGTAGCCATTTCCGCGACTGCAAACGTGGCACAAAGCGCCGACAATGCACGCATGACTGAGACCACCACACCCAAGCAAGCCCCCAAACTGTCCATGCTGGATTTGGTTGCCATACGCGAAGGCGGCAGCGTGAAGCAAGCGCTGGACATAGCCCTGCAAACCGCACAGCACGCCGAACGCTTGGGCTTCACGCGCTACTGGCTGGCCGAGCACCACAACATGAGCGGCATTGCCAGCTCGGCGACGGCTGTGGTGGTCGGCCACTTGGCAGGCGGGACGCAGCGCATACGCGTGGGCTCAGGCGGCATCATGCTGCCCAACCACGCACCGCTGGTGGTGGCCGAGGCCTTTGGCACCTTGGCCGAGCTGTACCCCGACCGCATCGACCTGGGCTTGGGCCGCGCACCCGGTACAGACCGCGTGACCATGCGCGCCTTGCGCCGCGACCGCCCTGAGACCGAACAAGACTTCCCCAACGACGTGGCCGAATTGCAGCGCCTGCTCGGCCCCATTCATGAAGGACAAGCCGTGACCGCCATGCCGGGCGCCAATACCAATGTCCCCATTTGGTTGTTGGGCTCTAGCTTGTTTTCTGCGCAACTGGCTGCGCAGCGGGGCCTGCCGTTCGCATTTGCGTCTCACTTCGCGCCGCGCATGTTGCTGCAAGCCATCCACGTATACCGCAGCACCTTCCAGCCCAGCGCGCAATTGGACAAGCCCTATGTGGCCATAGGCGTGCCGCTCATAGCTGCGCCCACAGACCAAGAGGCCGAGTTTTTGGCCAGCAGCACTTACCAACGTGTGTTGGGCATATTGACAGGCCAGCGCGGCCAACTGCCCGCCCCGCGCGAACAGTTCTTGGCCAGCCTACCCGCCAATGCCAAAGCCGCCATTGACGACTTTTTAGCCGCCGCCGTCATTGGCAGCTTGCAAACGGTGCAACACGGCTTCCAACAACTGTTCGACGCCACGCAAGCCGATGAGTTTGTGCTGGTCAGCGACGTCTTCGACCCCACCCTGCGCCTGCGCTCACTAGACATCGCCGCGCAAGCCATACAACACGTACGCACAAGGCCTAGCCTAGAAGCCGCAGACACCAGATCAAGTCTGGTGTGACAGCCGGGCGTCGGCAGCCGTTGCAACTAAGGGCACGCCCCACCTTCACCGTCACCCTCACACCCCCATGTCACCCGCACACCTCCACCGTCACCCTCGGACTTGATCCGAGGGTCTCTGACACCAGATCAAGTCTGGTGTGACAGCCGGGCGTCGGCGGCCGTTGCAGCTAAGGGCACGCCCAGCCTTCACCGCCACCATTACCCTCACACCCCCTATCACCCTCACACCCCGACCGTCACCCTCACACCCCCATGTCACCCGCACACCTCCACCGTCACCCTCGGACTTGATCCGAGGGTCTCTGACACCAGATCAAGTCTGGTGTGACAGCCGGGCGTGAGCGATCGTTGCTGCCATGCGCGCACGCGCTTTGTCCGCGACACGAATACACGCTGTACCAAAGCTGAACGCGCACAGGTTCTTAATAGTGGGGTGGTAGGTCGTCGCGCAGGCTTCTGAATTCGCCTGTGGTGTCGCCGCTTTCGGGGACGCGTTTTTTGAGGGTGAGCACCTGCGCGATGAGGGCGTCGATTTGCGTTTGCTGCCGGGCGACTACAGCGTCTAGCTTGTCGAGTGCGTCCTCGGCATACGAGAGTTTGACCTCTAGGTTCTCTAGACGTTGGGCGTGGGGATCGTTGCTGGCAGTGCTCATGCTCGGAACTGTACCTGAAGCAACATGCTGACCTCAGGCGCTGCTGCGTTTGTTGAGCATGGCCACACTGACACGGCTGTTGGGTGCGCGCCCCAGCACTCGACTGATGTAGTCGGCGGCATCGACCAATTGATCGAGGTCTAAACCCGTGTCTATGCCCATGCCGTGCAACATGTACACCACATCTTCTGTGGCGACGTTGCCCGTTGCGCCTTTGGCATACGGGCAGCCACCCAAGCCTGCAATAGACGACTCAAAATGACGCACGCCCATTTGCAAGACGGCCAGCGTATTGGACAAGGCTTGACCATAGGTGTCGTGAAAATGACCTGCCACATGCTCGATGTCGTAGTGCAGCAGCGCAGCCTCCATGGCGGCTTGTACTTGTTTGGGTGTTCCAACGCCAATGGTGTCGGCTACGGCGATGCGTTGCACGCCCATGGCTTTCATCATGCGCGCAACGTTGGCCACTTGCGCAGGCGCGATGTCACCTTCGTAAGGGCACCCCACCGTGCAGGAAATGGCGCCACGTGTGGCCACACCTGCGGCGTGTGCGGCTGCGACCACAGGCTCGAACATGGCCATGGACTGGGCAATGGAGCAGTTGATATTTTTCTGGCTGAAGGCCTCGCTGGCTGCGCCAAACACCACAACCTCTTGCGCACCCGCAGCGAGTGCGGCTTGCAAGCCCTTCATGTTGGGCGTGAGCACGCTGACCGTTGCGGGTGCAAGCAGTGCGGCACGCTCTGGCGCGCGCAGGCCCGCCATCACATCAGTCGCATCGCTCATTTGTGGCACCCACTTGGGACTGACAAAACTGGTGGCCTCGAAGTGGCGAATACCCGCCTGCAACAAGCGTTCAATCAGGCCCAACTTGTGCTCGGCGGCCACCATGGTTTTTTCGTTTTGCAGACCGTCTCTGGGGCCCACTTCGGTGATGTGTACGCGGCTGGGGTAGTGCATGGTGATGTGTTGTGTGTCGTAGCGTGTGACGTGTGACGTGTTACAGGTTGACGAACGGAGTAGCTGAATGACGCGCTAGTAGCCGCGCGCCCTATCCACACAGCCACTGAGCTGTTGCGCAGGCGTGCCTGCAGCCCACTGTTTGAACTTGGTGGCGATTTGTGTCACCGACTCGCCGCGCAATGTGCGCGCTGCCGCGTGCGGCGTACAGGTGACATTGGCGTGATGGCGAAAGGGGTGCTCGGGCGGCAACGGCTCGGTGGTGAATACATCCAGCGTGGCACCGGCGAGATGACCACTGTTGAGCAAGGCCAACACATCGGCCTCGACCATGTGCTCGCCGCGTGAGACGTTGATGAGGTAAGCACCTGCGCGCAAGTGCATGAGGTTGCTGCGTTGCAAAATATGGCGCGTCGCAGGCGTGAGCGGCAGTACGCACACCACAGCCGAGCAGGCTTGCAAAAACTGCGGCAACTGCGCGTCGCCCGCAAAAGTGGTGACCCCATCCAACGTTTTCGGGCTGAGGCTCCAGCCTGCGACGGGGTATTCAAAGTGCTGCAAGGCCTTGGCCACACGCTGGCCCAACACGCCCAAACCCATGATGCCCACGGTGAAATCACCACGCTCGCGCGGGCGCTTGAACGACCACTCGCCCTCGCGCATGTCCTGTTCGTAGGTAGGCAGCTCACGGAAGTAACGCACCACCGCTTGCACCACGTACTCGGCCATTTGCACCGACATGCCCGCGTCGTCTAGGCGGATGATGGACAACGCTGTGGGCAGTGTTTTTTGCAGCAATGCATCCACGCCAGCGCCAATATTGAACGCCACTTTCAGTTGGGGCTGCTGGTCAAAGAATGCCTGCGGCGGCGACCAGACAATCGCTGCATCCGCAGGTGGGTTGCTGTCGGGGTCTTGCTCGTTCCACACCGCAATGTCGTGCTCGGGCAACGCTGCGCTCAGCTCGGCCAGCCACGCTTTGGGGTTGACGTTGGTGCAACAAAAAGAAATGTTCATGACATAAGCATACTGCTGCGTGCGCTGGTGTGGGCTAGGGCTAGGGCTAGGGCTTGCGCTGGGCGACGCAACGGTTGGTGTGGTAGGCCTCAGTCTTTGAGTGTGAGCAAGGCTTGGCCTTCTGCCACTTGGTCACCCACCGCATACAGCACCTCGCCCACCACGCCGTCTCGTGGGCTGGCAATGCTGTGCTCCATCTTCATGGCCTCCATCACAGCCACCACTTGGCCTTTGGTCACGGCGTCGCCTGCGGCCACCACCATGCTCACCACCTTGCCGGGCATGGGCGCGTTCAAGCCACCAGCGGCGTCATCCACTTGCTGGCTGGATACCAAGGGGTCTACAAGCGTCATCACGGCCTGACCGCTGCGTGCAAACACATGGCGCGCAGCGCCGTGAGACACCACGCTGACATCCGTCCACTCGCCATCTAGGCACACAGCCAGCTGACCGGGCTCGCTGGTGAGCCGCCACGCAAACGAATGCTCAGATACGCCTTCTAGACGCAACGCGCCGGGCGTGAGCGTGATGTGCACCGTTTGCTCGACCAACGTTTGTCCGACCTCCGATTGTCCGCCCACCGACTGTCCGCTCTGTACTTGCGGCCACTGCAGCATGAATCGCCGCGCCGCCACGCCTGTGGTTTGCCAGCCGTCACGCGCACTCCATGGGTCCGCACCCACTTGGTTGGCTTCTCGTTGCAACCCATCGGCCACCACGGCTGCGCTGGCTTGCGCCACAGCCAAGGTGTTGGCCTTGAACAAATTGGCACGCTCGCGCTCGATCAGCGCGGTATCGAGGTTGGCCTGACTGAAGGACGGGCTTTGCACCACATCGCGCAAAAAGGCCACGTTGTTGGCCACGCCAACCACATGCATGTCGGCCAGCGCCGCATCGAGTTTGGCCAAGGCCTGCGCCCGGTCCGCACCCCACACAATGAGTTTGGCCAACATGGAGTCGTAAAAGGGCGACACCACATCGCCCTGCGTCACACCCGTGTCCAAGCGCACGCCGTTGGCTGCGGCCAAGCTAAAGCGTGACGCATGCGGCGCAGCAAAGTGCACCAGCTGCCCAGTGGCCGGCAAAAATTGTTGGTTGGGGTTTTCGGCGCAAATGCGCGCCTCGATGGCATGGCCATGCATGCGCAGTTCATCTTGTTGCTGGGGCAGCGGCTCACCAGCGGCGACACGCAGCTGCCACTCCACCAAGTCCAGGCCGGTGATGGCTTCGGTGACGGGATGCTCCACTTGCAAGCGGGTGTTCATCTCCATGAAGTAAAAGCGCATATCGCCCTCGGGCGGCTGCTCCACAATGAACTCCACCGTGCCTGCACCCACGTACTGCACGGCCTTGGCCGCAGCTACAGCGGCCTCACCCATAGCGGCGCGCATGCTGGGCGTCATGCCCGGCGCGGGCGCTTCTTCCAACACCTTTTGGTGGCGGCGCTGCACCGAGCAGTCGCGCTCAAACAAATACACGCAGTTGCCATGACTGTCGCCAAAAACTTGGATTTCAATGTGCCGCGGGCGCTGCACGTACTTCTCAACCAACACGGCATCGTTGGCAAAGCTGTTGATGGCCTCACGCTTGCAAGAGTCCAGCGCCGCTACAAAGTCTGCACTGGCTTGCACAATGCGCATGCCTTTACCGCCGCCACCCGCACTGGCTTTGATGAGCACGGGATAGCCCATGTCGTCGGCCTGTGCGTGCAAAAAAGCGGGGTCTTGGTTGTCACCGTGGTAGCCCGGCACCAAGGGCACGCCGGCTTGCGCCATGAGGCGCTTGCTTTCGGCCTTCAAGCCCATGGCCTGAATGGACTCGGGCTTGGGGCCAATGAAGGCCAAGCCTGCTTGTGCGCAAGCGGTTGCAAATGCGGCGTTCTCACTCAAGAAGCCATAACCCGGGTGCACAGCCTGCGCGCCCGTAGCGACCGCAGCGTCCAAAATGCGCTGCCACTGCAAGTAGCTGTCCGCCGGGGCACTGCCACCAATGTGTATGGCTTGATCGCAAGCTTTCACATGCTGGGCGTTGGCATCTGCATCCGAGTAAACGGCCACCGTTTGTATGCCCATGCGGCGTGCAGTGGCTGCCACGCGGCAAGCGATTTCACCGCGGTTGGCGATGAGGATTTTGGTGAATTGGGAGGTGGGCAATGGCAACATGTTTAGGCCTCGCGGGTAGGTGTGGTGCGGCTGGGTGCATCGGTGAGCCAGTTGGGCTTGCGTTTGTTGAGAAACGCCTGCAAGCCTTCGCGACCTTCATCCGTGGCACGAATGTTGGCAATCAGCTCGGCGGTGCGCGCACGCAAGGCGGGCGTGTTGGCCACGCCGCACACTTCTTGCACCAAGGCCTTACAAGCGCGCGTGGCGTTGGGGCCATTGGCGACAATCGCGTCTAACAAGGTTTGAATCGTCGCGTCCAGTTGGTCGACATCCACCACCTCGTGCAACATGCCAAAGCTTTGGGCAGCTTCTGCACTGAAGCGCTCGGCGGTTACAAAGTAGCGCTTGGCCGCCACCTCGCCCATGGCTTGAATCACATAGGGCGCGATGGTGCCCGGCAGCAAGCCCAGCTTGGCCTCGCTCAAACACAGCTGCACGCCACTGGCGGCCACGCGTATGTCGCACACGCTGGCCAAGCCCACGCCGCCGGCGTAACAGTCGCCGTGTATGCGGGCAATGACTGGCACAGGGCAGCTGTTGATGGTCCACAGCATGTCGGCCAAGGCCTGCGCGTCGGCGCGATTCTCGCTCCAGGTGTAGTCGGCCATGGCTCGCATCCAGCCCAAGTCGGCACCGGCGCAAAACGCTTTGCCGTGACCGCCCAGCACCACAGCACGCAAGCTGTCGTCTTTGGCCAGTTGTTTGAAGGTGTGGCTGAGCTCGGCAATCACGTCGTCGTTGAACGCGTTGCGTACATCGGGGCGGTTGAGGTAGACGTGGGCCACGCCGCTGTCTAAGCGCACATCCAAGGTGGTGGTGCCAGCCGCGACGCGGCGCTGAGAGGGTGTTGGACTGTTTGACATAAGCACCTCTTACATGCGAAACACGCCAAAGCGTGTCTCAGGTATGGGCGCGTTGTGCGCAGCACTCAAGCCCAGTGCCAAGACGCGGCGGGTATCGGCGGGGTCAATCACGCCGTCGTCCCACAAGCGCGCGGTGGCGTAGTAGGGGTGGCCTTGCACGTCGTATTGCTGTTGCACGGGGGCTTTGAAATCCGCCTCTTCTTGCGCGCTCCAGCTGCCGCCTTTGGCCTCTATGCCATCGCGCTTGACCGTGGCCAGCACGCCTGCGGCCTGCTCGCCACCCATCACGCTGATGCGCGCATTGGGCCACATCCACAAAAATCGCGGATCGAATGCACGGCCACACATGCCGTAGTTGCCCGCGCCAAAACTGCCGCCAATGATGACGGTGAACTTGGGCACTTGTGCGCAGGCCACGGCCGTGACCATTTTGGCACCGTGCCTGGCAATGCCTTCGTTTTCCACTTTGCGCCCCACCATGAAACCGGTGATGTTTTGTAAAAACACCAGCGGGATTTTGCGCTGGCAGCACAGCTCAATGAAATGTGCGCCCTTTTGTGCCGACTCTGAAAACAAAATGCCGTTGTTGGCCACGATGCCAACGGGCATGCCCTCGATGTGGGCAAAGCCGCACACCAAAGTGGGGCCAAAGCGTGCTTTGAACTCGTCAAAGGCGCTGTCATCAACCACGCGGGCAATGATTTCACGCACATCAAAAGGCTTGCGGGTGTCGGTTGGAATGACGCCGTACAACTCTTTGCTGTCCAGCTGCGGCGGCGCGGGTGTGCGCATGACACCTTGCATGGCCTTGGGTTTGTTGAGGTTGGCTACTGCTTGGCGGGCCAGCGCCAAGGCGTGGTAATCGTCTTGGGCCAAGTGGTCTGCCACGCCCGACAAGCGGGTGTGCACATCGCCACCGCCCAAGTCCTCGGCACTGACCACCTCGCCGGTGGCGGCTTTCACCAAGGGCGGACCGCCTAGGAAGATGGTGCCTTGGTCTTTCACGATGATGGTCTCGTCGCTCATGGCGGGCACGTAAGCGCCACCAGCCGTGCAGCTGCCCATCACCACCGCCACTTGGCCAATGCCTTGGGCGCTCATGTTGGCTTGGTTGAAGAAGATGCGACCAAAGTGATCGCGGTCTGGAAATACCTCGTCTTGTTGCGGCAAGTTGGCACCGCCCGAGTCCACCAAGTACACGCAGGGCAAGTTGTTGGCCTGTGCCACCTCTTGTGCACGCAAATGCTTTTTCACCGTCATGGGAAAGTAGGTGCCGCCTTTGACCGTGGCGTCGTTGCACACCACCATGCAGTCCACGCCGTTGATGCG
>JANREF010000287.1 GCA_030726195.1 Burkholderiaceae bacterium
GCCTCGCGCACCAAGTCCAACTCGTCGCGCAAGTAGTTGTCGAATTCGGCCACCACCTCTTTGGGCTTGAGGCGCTTGCCATCAACCGACACCGCTTGCACCCATTTGGCCATGGTGGCCATGAGCTGCAAGTCTTTGTCAATCACAGCCAACATGCCCGGGCGCAGCACCTTGACGGCCACGTCTTCGCCGCTGGGCAGTACGGCAAAGTGCACTTGCGCAATCGAGGCGCTGGCCACCGGCTCAAGCTCGAAGCTCGCAAACAACTGGTCCAGCGGCTTGCCAAAAGCTTGTTCGATTTGCGCCACGGCCACCGCACTATCAAATGGGGGGACTTGGTCTTGCAGCTTGGCCAGCTCGTCCGCAATGTCAGGCGCCAACAGGTCGCGCCGGGTGCTGAGCACTTGACCAAACTTCACAAAAATGGGACCTAAACGCTCCAGCGCCAAACGCAGCCGCTCACCTCTGGGCGTACTGTAATTGCGCCCCAAGGACACGATGCGCCCCAGCCTGTGCACCCACGGCTTGGCAAAGTTGGCCAACACGATTTCGTGCAGGCCAAAGCGCCACACCGTGGAGACAATGAACGCGCCTCGCAACCAACGACTCATGATGTATGTGCCTCGCCCGCGCTGTTGTGACGCGCTACAAAGCTTTTGGCCACTGTGGCCACTTGGCGCGCCACGCCCACCAGCCACACCGCGGGGGCATCGCCCACAATGCGAGCCAAGTCGTCCTCCACATCCCAGCGCACATGCTCACGCAGCCAACCCAGCTCGGCGGCCAACATGACGTCGCCGTGAATGCTGAAGTCTGGCTGTGCGCCTTGCAAGACCGACTGGGCCACGCTTGAGAAGGCCGCATCCTTCATGTCTATACGCAGGTCTGCCTCTTGCCCGTCGGGCGTGTCCACCGTCATGAGCAGGCCGGCGGGGCTGATCACCCACAAGACCTGCACGCCGGTCCAGCTGAAGGCAATACGCTTGCCGTGGTGACGTGCCAGCCTAGCGGTGGCTTGCGGCTCTTGGTCGAGCACGTGGTTGACCAGCAGTAAAACCTTGTTGATGGCTTCCGCCATGAGCCAAGCAGGCGGCGGATTGCGGCCCAACAAGCGTTGCACACCATCTAAAAACTGCAATGGCAGACTGGCCAACTGGCTGGGTTTGGGGAGTGAATTGAGCACCGAATGCGCCTTAGAGTGCGTTGCATTTGTCATGCAGGCCATTGTGCCGGATTTGTAAGACCTTATCCGACATGACAAACGCCCTGCCAGCGTGCGCCAGCAGGGCGTTGGGGAGGCGCTCAGTGCGCGGGCGATGGCTTAACCCAGTGCTTGAACGCCAGCGACCAACCAGCCGCCTGGGCCAGCGACAGGTCGGGTGACGTTCCAGACCTCGCGAAATGGTGTGGGGCCGGTGTGTGCGCTTTCACGAATCAAGCCATTGAACTCGACGCTGGCCATGTAGTAGCCCTCAATCTCTTCAATACCCAACAGCTGCGCGTCCAACTTCAAGACCTCGGTCACATTGGGCTCGCCGTTGCTGTGACTGTCGCGCTCGTTGAGCTGCTCTTGGATATTGGCAACCATCTCGTCGGTCATCATGGCACGCAGGCTCACCACGTCAGAGGCGTCCCAGGCCGCTTGCAAGGTGGTGAAGTTGCGCTTGCAAGCGTTCAAGAAACCAACCGTGTCAAACCCTTCAGGCACGCCCCACATTTGGTTGCCCAGCAAGCTGGAGCCAATCAGGCTGGCGCCACCTTGCACAGCCCCGGACTCCCAAGGCCGTGCAGATGCATCGTTGCCAACATTTTTAGAGTCGTAGCCCTTGAACATACCGGGTGCTGCCGCGCCGGCTCCTGCACCAGCCGGCGCCATGCGTGGCCTAGCGAGCATGCGAAACACGTACACACCAGCCATGGCCAACAAGGCAATCAGCAACACGTTGGCGAACCCCTCGCCAAAGCCCAATGAGCTGGCCAGCCAAGCCAAGCCCAAGCCCGCAGCCAAACCGCCCAACATACCGCCAAAGCGACTGCCACCGGCGGCCTTACCTGCAGCACCTGCGGCACCCGCGGCTCCCGCGGCTCCAGCCTGCGTCGGCGCAGCCGGTGCAGTCGGTGGCGTGGCTTGTCGCTGCGTGACTTTGCTGGATTGCTTACCAAACGAAAAGCCCCCCATGCGCTTGGCTGAGGCATGTTGAGAGCCCAGTGCCAGTGCGACTGTGACCACAATCATCCAAAAATGCTTCATCGTTACTCCTACTTTGTTGTCTTATTGACTTGTTGTGTTGTTGAAATCAGCGAACCTTGCGCCCCGCATGCAACGCCACCACACCACCGGTCATGTTGTGCACGTCGACATGGGCAAAACCACATTCAATCATCATGGCCTTGAGCGTCTCTTGGTCAGGGTGCATGCGAATGGACTCGGCCAAATACTGGTAGCTGTGGGCATCGCCTGCTATCAACTGTCCCAGTTTTGGCAAAACCTTGAAGGAGTAAAGGTCGTATAGCCCTGCCAGAGGCTTGGCCACTTTTGAAAACTCCAACACCAGCAACTTGCCACCGGGCTTGAGCACGCGGCACATTTCTTTGAGCGCCACGTCTTTGTGCGTCATGTTGCGCAAGCCAAAGGCCACGCTCACCACGTCAAAACGCGCATCCTCAAACGGCAAATGCTCGGCGTCACACACCGTGGTGGGCAGCACCACACCTTTGTCCAGCAGGCGGGCGCGCCCTTCATTGAGCATGGCGTGGTTGATGTCGGTGTGCACCACTGTGCCAGTTGGGCCGACTTGCTTGGCAAAACCCATGGCCAAATCACCCGTGCCACCAGCGATGTCCAGCACCTGCTGACCGGGCATGGCATTGGCCACCGTGAGGGTGTAGCGCTTCCAAAGGCGGTGCAGACCCGCAGACATCAAGTCGTTCATGATGTCGTACTTGGGGGCGACCGAGTCGAAAACCTGGCGAACGTGTTTGGCCTTGTCGGCTTCGTTCACCGTTTTAAATCCGAAATGTGTTTGGCTCATAGCGCTGTAGTTTAGTTGGCCCCATCACGGGCCTGGTTCCGCTCGTTGTTGGCTCGCTTGCACTAGCTGGAGCAGCTCCCACCGCTGGGCGGTGCGCCAGCCACCATGGGCGCGCCGCGCTGCACGCCGGCGGCTTGCAATTTGGCCACGTAGTCTGCCTCAAAACGCGCCTGCTCACTGGCCAACTGGTACAGGTAAGGCCAAGCGTACAAGCCACTGTCGTGACCGTCGCTGAAGGTGGGCTTGAGCGCGTAGTTGCCCACCA
>JANREF010000288.1 GCA_030726195.1 Burkholderiaceae bacterium
CTACATCGAGCGACACACCACAGGCTGGGCACACCGCGGATCTCAAAATCAGTGACACAACAAGCCATGCCTGCTGCGCCTGGCTGGTTGGCTCAGCTGCGCCTCGACTACAGGCATGACGGCAACCGCACCAATGTGGACTACGAACACAAAGGACCGCTGCGGGTCTTGAAAAACCTCTATCCTGAGGGCGACAGCATTTGTCACAACGTGCTCGTGCACCCACCCAGCGGTCTGGTAGGCGGCGACACCATCGACATACAAGTCGGCGTAGGGCAGGACGCCCATGCGCTGGTGACCACCCCCGGCGCAACGAGGTTTTACCGCTCAGAGGCCGGACTTGCCACCCAGCGCGTGCGCGCACACGTGAGCCCCGGCGCCAAGCTGGAGTGGCTGCCACTAGAGGCCATTGCCTACAGCGGCTGCGATGCACTCAACGAGGCGTCGTTCACGCTTGAGCCAGGGGCGGAAATGATGGCTTGGGACATCACGGCTTTGGGCTTGCCCAATGCTCACCTGCCATTTGAGCAGGGCCAGTTCCAACAACACTTCGAAATTGCCAACGTGTGGCTGGACCGCGGCTGCATCAAAGCCAGCGACCAGCATTTGCTGCGCAGCCCATTGGGCTTGGCGGGGCAACAATGCATGGCTACATTGGTGTTTGCCAGCGGCAGCCCCATCGCTAGGGAACGTGTGGCGCAGACGCTAGAGCTCACGCAAGACCTGCTGCAAGCACACGACTTGGCACCCATGGCAGGCGTGACTGCACCCAACCCGCAAACCATAGTGCTGCGTGTGCTATCCCCACATGTTGAGGGCAGTTTTGACCTGTTGCGTACAGTTTGGGGCCAGTGGCGCGCTGCGTGTTGGGGCTTGCCCAGCACACCGCCACGCATTTGGAGCATGTAGCGCAAGGCACAAAGCTTGCTTAGACAGTGGTGCACACCGCAAATACCCACCACTGACGCACCAAAATGGAACTTACCCCACGCGAAAAAGACAAGCTGCTTATTTTTACTGCAGCACTGTTGGCCGAGCGCCGCCAAGCCCGAGGCCTAAAGCTGAACTACCCAGAAGCGATTGCACTCATCAGCGCCGCCGTTATGGAGGGTGCGCGCGACGGCAAAACAGTCGCCCAGCTCATGAGCGACGGCAGGCGCGTCCTCACCAAAGCCGATGTCATGGACGGCATTGCAGACATGATCCCTGACATTCAAGTTGAGGCGACCTTTCCAGACGGCACCAAGCTCGTCACCGTACACAACCCCATCAGCTGAGTCGCCCCAACAGCGGTCACAGGCGGCACACACACCAGCGTCACATCGACACAGACCATACGGATTGCGCACATGACTTACATCAACACAACCACCCACGACACACCCCACACACCCCACACCCCGAACACATCGCTCGCCCATATGCCACGCGCACCGCGCCTGGCATTGGCCATGCTCGCGCTCGTATCGTTGCAGGTCAGCGCTCACCCCATGATGGCCAGCAACGCAGCATTTGAAACCGGTTTTTTACACCCATGGACTGGGCTGGATCATGTCATGGCCATGCTATTGGTGGGCGTTTGGTGTGCCCTCACATACAAGCGTGCATGGGCATTGCCAATGCTGTTCTCCATCAGCTTGGCCATAGGGCTGGTGGCCACATCGACTAGTCTTCAAGCGCTGTACATCGAACCCATGGTCGCAGGCTCCGTCCTGATGTTGGGCATGCTGGTGCGCGGCACCAACTGCCTGCCCAGCCGGGCAGGCTTGGCGCTGTTGAGTGTCTTTGGCTTGCTCCACGGTGCCGCCCACGGCATCGAGCTCGCACCGGCCAACCACCTGCCTGTTCTATTGGGCACATTGCTGGGTAGCGCGAGCCTGCAACTTGTGGGCTACTGGCTGGGACGCAGCTTGCGTGGTCACCACACACTGCAAAGTGCATTGGGCTGGTCTGGCGCTTTGGTCGGCGCGGCCTTGCTGGGCGCAATGGCTTAAGCGCAAAACTACAAAAGGACACAACCATGATCCCAGGCGAGCTCTTCACACAACCGGGCAGTCACCCCATCAATACGGGGCGGCACGAAGCCACGTTGCTCGTGAAAAACACCGGCGACAGGCCCATACAAGTGGGCTCCCACTACCACTTCGCCGAGGTCAATGCGGCCTTGTCGTTCGACCGTGATGTGGCCAATGGCATGCGCTTGAACATTGCAGCCGGCACCGCCATACGCTTTGAGCCTGGCCAGCAGCGCACCGTGCATTTGGTGGACTACGCGGGTGACCGAGTGATTTTTGGATTCAGAGGTCTCACCAACGGCTCACTCAAAGGACGCAATTGATATGGCCGACATCGACAAACGCGCCTACGCCGAAATGTACGGCCCCACCGTGGGAGACCGCGTGCGCCTGGCCGACACCGAGCTCATCGTTGAAGTGGAAGAAGACTACACCTTGCGCGCGGGCGGCTACGGCGAAGAGGTGAAGTTCGGTGGTGGAAAAACCATTCGAGACGGCATGTCCCAGTCCCAACGCACCAACGCTCAAGGCGCGGTTGATGTCGTGCTGACCAACGCACTCATCATCGACCACTGGGGCATCGTGAAGGCCGATATTGGCATTAAAAACTCACGCATTGCACACATTGGTAAAGCTGGTAACCCAGACACTCAGCCTGGCGTCGACATCATCATTGGTCCGGGCACAGAGGTCATCAGCTGCGAGGGCCTCATCGTCACCGCAGGCGGCATAGACAGCCACATACATTTCATAGCACCGCAGCAAATTGACGAAGCGCTCACCTCTGGTGTCACCACCATGCTCGGCGGCGGCACAGGCCCAGCTACCGGCACCTTTGCCACGACATGCACACCGGGGCCTTGGAACATAGAGCGCATGCTGCAAGCCGGTGAGGCGTTTCCCATGAACCTAGGCTTCTTGGGCAAAGGCAATGCCTCACAACCCGAGGCGCTGCACGAACAAATCAATGCTGGCGCGATTGGCCTCAAGCTGCATGAGGACTGGGGCACCACACCAGCGGCCATTGACAACTGTTTATCGGTGGCCGAGCTGACCGACACCCAAGTGGCCATTCACACCGACACACTACACGAGTCCGGCTTTGTAGAAGACACAGTGGCGGCATTCAAGGGCCGCACCATTCACACCTTCCACACCGAAGGTGCGGGCGGTGGCCATGCGCCTGATATTTTAAAAGTGGTCGGACATGCCAATGTCCTGCCATCTTCAACCAACCCCACACGCCCCTACACCGTCAACACCTTGGACGAGCATGTGG
>JANREF010000289.1:0-1976 GCA_030726195.1 Burkholderiaceae bacterium
GCCTCGCGCGACTGGGCAGACACCTGCTCCACCTTGGTATTGGCAATGTCGCGCGGAAACACGCCGCAAATGCCTTTACCTTCTAGGTGAATCTTGAGCATGATTTGGGTGGCAGTTTCACGATCTTTGTTAAAAAACTCTTGAATCACAAACACCACAAACTCCATGGGCGTGAAGTCGTCGTTGAGCAGCACCACTTGGTACATGCTTGGCGGCTTCACCCTGAGGGTCACACGGTCTAAAACCAGCGCATCATCACCCCCTGTGTCAGGCGGCGAATTGGGAATATTGGGTTGTTTCGGTGTGGCCATTGGGCAGATTTTAGCGGTGCAACAGACGGCATGCTGTCGAGCTGGTTATATGGCCACATTTGCGGCCATCACAAGGGCTTGAGCCATAAAAAAACCCAGCCCACAGGCCACAAGCCCGCACGCTGGGTTCATGCATCCGGCCTCGCTAGAGGCCTGAGCAGCCGGTACTCACAAGCAATTACATGTGCTTGATCATGACCTCGCCAAAGCCAGAGCAAGACACTTGCGTTGCGCCTTCCATCAAGCGGGCAAAGTCGTAGGTCACTTGCTTGGAGTCGATGGACTTGCCCATAGACGCGATGATGAGGTCAGCCGCTTCAACCCAACCCATGTGGCGCAGCATCATTTCGGCAGACAAGATCTCAGAACCTGGGTTCACGTAGTCTTTGCCAGCGTACTTGGGCGCGGTGCCGTGGGTAGCCTCAAACATCGCAATGGTGTCTGACAAGTTCGCGCCTGGTGCAATACCAATACCGCCCACTTGCGCAGCCAAGGCGTCAGAGACGTAGTCGCCATTCAAGTTCAGAGTGGCGATCACGCTGTACTCGGCAGGACGCAACAAAATTTGCTGCAAGAACGCATCAGCGATGCTGTCTTTCACAATGATCTCTTTGCCCGTCTTGGGGTTTTTAAACTTGCACCATGGGCCGCCGTCGATCAGCTCAGCACCAAATTCCTTTTGCGCCAGGCCGTATGCCCAATCACGGAAGCCGCCTTCGGTGAACTTCATGATGTTGCCCTTGTGCACGATGGTCACGCTGGGCTTGTCGTTGTCGATGGCGTACTGAATGGCCTTGCGCACCAAACGCTCGGTGCCCTCACGTGACACGGGCTTGATGCCTATGCCTGATGTGTTGGGGAAGCGGATTTTGGTCACGCCAAAATCGTCTTGCAAAATTTTGATGAGTTTTTTGGCCTTTTCGCTCTCGGCTTCAAACTCAACACCCGCGTAGATGTCTTCTGAGTTTTCACGGAAGATCACCATGTCGGTCTTGTGTGGCTCTTTCAGTGGGCTGGGCACGCCTGGGAAGTAGCGCACGGGGCGCAAGCACACGTACAAGTCCAGCTCTTGGCGCAAGGCCACGTTCAGTGAGCGAATACCGCCGCCAACAGGCGTGGTCAATGGGCCTTTGATAGACACCACGTAGTCGCGCACAGCAGACAAGGTCTCTTCTGGCAACCACACATCTGGACCGTAAATGTTGGTGGACTTTTCACCCGCATACACTTCCATCCAGTGAATTTGGCGCTTGCCGCCGTAGGCTTTGGCCACGGCCGCGTCAACAACTTTCAACATCACAGGTGTGATGTCCATACCAGTGCCGTCGCCCTCAATAAAAGGAATGATGGGCTGGTCAGGCACGTTCAAAGACATGTCTGCGTTGACGGTGATTTTTTGGCCTTGGCTAGGCACCTTGATGTGCTGGTACATGCGCGGGGAGTCTCCGGTAAGAGCGGTTGCGGTAAATAGGTGTACAGGCCGGGTTGCCTGCAGCCCTTCATTTTATCCCTAATTCTTGTATAAGACTGACGGGTTGACCACCCCCAGCGCAAATGCTCGGTGAGGCGCACGCAATCGCGGGGGAAACACCCAACCCGTGTAGCCACACCCGCCGCCCTGCCCTATGATGCCGCCATGACGCAACGCAAGACCCACCGCCACCC
>JANREF010000289.1:1986-3292 GCA_030726195.1 Burkholderiaceae bacterium
GAGCGGTTGCGGTAAATAGATATACAGGCCGGGTTGCCTGCAGCTGATCATTTTATCCCTAATTCATGTATAAGACTGACGCGTTGACCGCCTCCCAGTGCACGTGCCCAGCGAGGCGCACGCAATGGGAGGGTGGGAGGAACACCAAACCCGTGTAGCCACACCCGCTGCCCTGCCCTATGATGCCGCCATGACGCAACGCAAGACCCACCGCCACCGCCACCGCCACCCTCAACGCTCAATGAACATCAATGCCCAAATTACGGCCGCCAAACACACGGCCCATGTTTGGGAGACGGCCACCCACGGCCTAGCCAAGCGCCTCATCGCCATGGCCTTGCTGTTACTGGCTTGGGGCGGCACGGCACATGCAGAAGTGGCGCAATTTGACTTGCCGCGTATCGAGCTCAGCGCAGGCATGCACCGCATACACGCCCAAGTGGCCAGCACAGGCCCCACACGGGAAATTGGGCTCATGCACCGCTCCAGCATGCCAGCCAACGAAGGGATGTTGTTTGTGTTTGAGCGCCCTGACATGGTGTGTTTTTGGATGAAAAATACACTCATCCCGCTGTCCGCCGCCTTCATTGACGACAATGCGCACATCGTGAATATCGTGGACATGCAACCCAACACCACCGAGCCACACTGCACCCAAGCCCCTGTTCGGCTGGTGCTAGAAATGAATCAAGGCTGGTTCAAGCAACGCGGCATTGGCCCTGGCAGCGCCATCAGTGGGCTGCGCTGATCAAGCAGAACGACGCGTGCACAGTGCCGAGCGAGCAGCGCCCGTACCACCAGGTCTTGAATGTTGCCGATGAGCAGCTTGTAGACGGTTTTGAAAAGCCATCGCGCGGCTGCTTTTTTAGCACCAGTGTTCAGCTCCAACCGCAGGTGCGAGCGCGAGGGCCACATCACAAGCAAAAGCCTTAGCCACCGGCTGCGCTGGGTCGCCACCCAGCGTCGCACGGCAGACGCTTAAAAAGCAGGCTTATTTTTGGCCTTGCCTTTGGGTGCCACAGCCGTGGTCACCGCTGCGCGAATGGGTTCATCGAAAGCGCTTGAGCCCAAGCTCACGGACTTGTCGGCGCCAGCAGCGGCCTTCTTGGGTTTTTTGCTTTCTTTGTTGGTTTTTTGCTGACCTTTGGCCATGATGGGCTCCAAATAATGTGATGCGTAATGGTACTGCGCCGCCCCCACGTTTTGGTAGGTGCAACGCGGCACATGGTAAATAAAGTTGACACCTGTGTGCCGGTCTGTACGCTGCCGTTTGCGTAAACCTTCACACCCAAATCCACAACCAAAT
>JANREF010000290.1 GCA_030726195.1 Burkholderiaceae bacterium
TGGTCGGCGGCGTCGGCTTTGGCGTGCTACTGGTCAGTGGCGGCTTGTTTGCTGTGGGCGTCTACGACATGCGCCAAAGTACGCGCTCTGTGCTGCGCAACTACCCCATCGTGGGCCACTTGCGCTACATGCTGGAGTTTGTACGCCCAGAAATACGCCAGTACTTTTTAGAAAGCGACACCGAGGCCGCACCGTTTTCGCGTGCGCAGCGCTCGCTGGTGTACGCACGCGCCAAAGGCGACGCAGACCAGCGCCCGTTTGGCACACAGCTGGACGTGCAGGCTACAGGCTACGAATGGATTCACCACGCCATGGTGCCCACGCACTTGGACAGCCACGACTTTCGCACGCGCGTTGGCGGCCCTGCCTGCACCAAGCCATATGACCTGAGCTTGTTCAACGTCTCGGCCATGAGCTTTGGCTCCTTGAGTGCCAACGCCATACAGGCGCTGAACCGTGGTGCGGCCCTGGGTGGATTTGCACACGACACGGGCGAGGGCTCTATTTCCGTGCACCATGAGCAGCACGGTGGGGACTTGATTTGGGAGATTGGCTCGGGCTACTTCGGTTGCCGCGACAGCGAGGGCAACTTTGACCCCGAGCGCTTCCAAGCCAACGCCACGCGCGAGCAGGTCAAGATGATTGAAATCAAGCTCAGCCAAGGTGCCAAGCCCGGTCACGGCGGTGTGCTGCTGGGGGCCAAGGTCACGCCGGAAATTGCATTGGCGCGTGGCGTACCTGTGGGCGAAGACTGCATTTCGCCATCCAGTCACAAAGCGTTTTCAACCCCAAAGGAGCTGCTGGCGTTTATCACGCAGCTGCGCGACTTGAGCGGCGGCAAGCCCGTGGGTATCAAGCTGTGTGTGGGCCACGCATGGGAGTGGTTTGCCATTGCCAAGGCCATGGTGGACACCGGCGTCACGCCCGACTTCATCGTGGTGGACGGCTCAGAAGGCGGCACGGGCGCTGCGCCCCTGGAGTTTTCAGACCACATGGGCATGCCGCTGCAAGACGGCTTGCGCCTGGTGCACAACACCTTGGTGGGCACAGGCCTGCGCGAGCGCATTCGCATTGGTGCCAGCGGCAAAGTCGTAAGCGCGTTTGACATCGCGCGTGCGCTTGCACTGGGCGCCGACTGGTGTAACAGCGCGCGCGGATTTATGTTCGCCGTGGGCTGTATTCAAGCCCAAACTTGCCATACAGGCCACTGCCCAACAGGTGTGACCACGCAAGACCCGGTGCGCCAACAAGCGCTGGTGGTGCCCGACAAAGCGCAACGCGTGTTCAACTTCCATTTGAATACGCTCAAGTCGCTCAAAGAAATGACCGAAGCGGCAGGCCTCACGCACCCCAACGATATTTCGCCTGACCACATGCTGCGCCGCGTGAGCCACAACAAAATTGCACCACTGTCTGAGCTGTTGCCGGCCGTCGCAACGAACGCATTGCTGGCCAACGCGCCAGGCGGCAGCGCAAGCAACTGGCCGCCAGTGTTCCAACGCTTTTGGGGCCGTGCGAGCAGCGAGACGTTTACGCTGCAGCCGTAACCGCAGCCATCACCGCAATACCCAAGCGCTTGAGCCGCCCCCGCATGGCCAGCACCGCGTGGTCTTTGCTCACCAAGCTGGCGGCATGGGCCACCGCCAAGTCAATAAACACTTGGTCGTCTGGGTCTTTGCAGGTGTATACGGCTTTGGCCGGCACGGTCTGCATGTGGCTTAAGGCATCAAACTGCGCCAACACGTCTTGCACCGTCAGGCCACGCTGCGCGCGGCGCTTGGCAATCAGCGGGTAGTCGAGCACGCGCTCCAACTCGTCGCGCATGGGTTGGCACACCAGCCACTGACACGCGCCACTGCGCAAGTCTTGCAGCAGCGTTTGCGCTCGCGGATCTTCAAACACCAAAAAGTCCAGTGCCGTGTTGGTGTCTATCACCCAGCACGGTGCGCTGCCACTCATTCGCCGTGGCGCTTGCCCATCGCCGTCAGGTCAAATCGAAACAAGCGGCACTCAATAGGGCCGTTCCACATGGGTACGCGGCGCGCTGCCTTCATGCGCATTTTGCCGGGCAGCTTCATATCGGGTGTGAGCAGCCACGCTTGCCAACCGGCAAAGTGCTGCTTCCAATGCGTGGCAAGCCGATCAAAAAACGCGTCGCCCTCGCCACTGTCTTGTCCGCCGTCGACTTGCGCGGCCTCGCGCCACACGCGCCCACCCTGTGCACTGGCCTGGCTTGCACGCTCGTGTTGGCCGCGGCTGTGCGCGCGGTCTGCCGCACGTTCCCCCGCCACACCGGCGGCAGCAATACGCTCGCCGTAGGGAGGGTTGAGCAACAAAATGCCAGGCTTGTCTATGGGTGGGGTGCGCTGCAGCGCATCGCCGCCACGCAATTGAATGGCATGGGTGACGCCGGCTCGGTGTGCGTTGCGCGTGGCAAAGTCCACCATGCGGTGCGACACATCAGAGCCAAACACCAAGACTTCGCCGGTGGCACTGGGGCCGCGCAGCACTTGGTCGTGCGCTTGGTCGAGCAAGCCGTCCCACACGTGCGCTTGGAAGGGCAGCAGGTTGGCAAATCCAAACCGGCGCTGCATGCCTGCAGCCATGTTGCAGGCGATTTGCGCCGCCTCAATCGCAACAGTACCGCTGCCACAGCAAGGATCGTACAAGGGCATGGACTGGCCATCCCAACCGGTGGCGGCAATCATGGCTGCAGCCAAGGTTTCTTTCAGTGGCGCGTCGCCCTTGTCTTCACGCCAGCCGCGCTTGAACAGCGGCTCGCCACTGGTGTCGATGTACAAGGTGACGTGCGTGGCGTCTAAGTGGGCGTGCACGCGCACATGTGGCTGGCTGGTGTTGACGTCCGGACGCGTGCCACATTTGCTGCGCAGCCTGTCCACCACGCCATCTTTCACGCGCAAGGCTGCAAAGTTCAGGCTTTTCAGGGGACTGTGTTGCGCGGTGATGTCGACACGGAAACTCTCGCGCGGGGTGAACCAGGCTTCCCACGCCACATCGTTGGCGGCGGCATAAATGTCGTCTTCCAAATGGTAGGGCTGGTCGGCCAGCTGCACCAACACACGCTGTGCCAAGCGCACATGCAAGTTGAGCTGCATGACCTCACGCCACGACGCCTCCACCCGCACGCCACCGCGCACGGCCTTGGCCACCTCGATGGGCTCGCCCAAAACTTTGGCCACCTCTACAGCGAGCATGTCCTCCACGCCCGCAGGGCATGGCAAAAATAATTGCAAATTGTTCACAGGGCTTTTCTCAAATTGGCCGG
>JANREF010000291.1 GCA_030726195.1 Burkholderiaceae bacterium
TGCACTGAGCTCGGCCACCAAAGTGCCCACCGTCAGCAAAATCACCGCGTGTACCGCAACCACCGTCAACAAAGTCACCAAACCTTGCGGGCCAAACGCTAGACCCACCAGCGGGATGCCAATCATGACGGTGTTTGAAAACACAGCACCCAAGCCCCAAGTCGCGCCATCGGCGCTGGCACCGCGCCACCACAATACGCCAGCGAGTACCAGCAAGATGGCCGAAAAGTAGGCTGCAATCGGCGCCAAGTCCAACTGCTCCAAATGCGCCGTGGCCATGGTGCGAAACAGCAGCGCAGGCATGAACAAATAAAACACCACTTTGGACAAGTCGGCAATCGATGTTTGACGCAACCACCCCCTGCGCGCAGACAGCCAACCCCGTCCAATCAGCGCAAACACGGGAGCCAACGCCAGCAACAGCTGGGTTTGATCTAAAACGTTCATGTGGCTTGCGCGTTACTCGGCCACAAAACTGCGGTAAGTGCTGAGAAACTTCTCCACTTTGGGTGCCACTACAAACGCACAATAGCCCGCGTGGGGGTTGGTGACGTAGTAGTTTTGATGGTAGGCCTCGCCTTGCGTGTAACCCGCCAAAGTGGCCACTTCCGTTGTAATGCGCCCCCTCAAGGCAGGCTGCTGTGTTTGCATGTCTTCAATGACCTGTCGTGCGTCGGCGTGTTGCTCGGGGGTGGTGGTGTAGACGCCGCTGCGGTATTGCGTACCCACATCATTGCCCTGCCGATTGAGCGTTGTCGCGTCGTGCACGCCAAAGAAAATGTGCAGCAACTGCTGTGTGGCAATCACTGTGGGGTCGTAGGTCACCAGCACCACTTCAGCATGGCCCGTGGTGCCCGTGCACACTTGTTCGTAGCTTGGGTTGGGCAGCGTGCCGTTGCAGTAGCCAGACTCCACCCCCAACACGCCGCGTACGCGCTGGAACACGGCCTCCACACACCAAAAGCAGCCTCCGCCCAGCGCAATTTGTGCCTGTCCTGCTTGAGCTTGGCCTAGGGTAATTTGTGTGGTGTGCATGGGTACAGAATGGTCTAAAGGTGGGGAATGAAACAATGAATGGCTTGGGTTGAATGACCAGTTTGCCGGCGGGTGCCGCTGAAGCATCTGATGCGGCATACGCGGGATACAGCCCAAACGCCTGAAATGACTGGCCAACGCCAACCGCACGCACACACCAACAACATAGCCGACCGGCACGGCCAATGGACATCACCAGTAGGCATCACCAACCCATGGGTAGATTATTGGCGAAAACCAGTGCGCCCGTGCACCATCACACCGCAGGCCACATGTGCAAAAAGGCATTGAGCGCTTGGTGGGCCCGCTGGCTGCGCCACACACAATACGTTCGATTGACTGGCAGCTCGTCGGCCAAAGGCGCAAACACAACACCGGGCACACCCGCGCGCTGCAAGGCCTGGGGCACTACCGCAATGCCTTGGCCCTGTGCCACCAAGCTGACCACACTCAACCAATGGCGCAGCTCATGCCTGGCCACTGGCTCCCAACCCGCCTGCGCGCACACTTGCGTGATGGCGTCAAAGTAATCAGGCGACACCGCTCGCGCCACCGACACCAGTGCGGTATGGCCCACCTGGCGCAACGCGATGGGCGCGACCGCGGCGATACCGGCTGTAGAACCTGTGATACGTGCAGGGCTGGCAAACTTTGCAGGCCTTGTACCGCTTGTGCGGTCTAGCGCCTCATGTTGCGCCACACCGAGGGCCAGTGCATGGCCAGCCGGCAAGCACAGCACAAAGGGCTGGCTCGCAATCAAGCGGCTGTCGAGCCCAGCCGGCACGTGTGTTGTGTGCACAAAACCCAGATCAATGCGGTCTTGGCGCAGCGCCTCCAACTGCTCAGTCGAGCTGGCCTCCAGCAAGCTGACACTGAGTTGGGCGTGCGCGGACTGGAAAGCTTGCAGGCGCTGGGGCAGCTCCATTTGCAACATGCTGCCCACAAACCCCACACGCAAACTGCCCGCCAAGCCCTGAGCGACATCGCGCGCGTCTCGCGCAGCCTGCTCGGCTTGGGCCAACAGCGCAATGGCTTTGCCCAAAAACGCATGGCCTGCGGCGGTGAGTTGCACGCTGCGGCTGTCGCGCTCAAACAGCCGTGCTCCAACGGAAGCCTCAAGCTGTTGAATGTTGAGACTCAAGGGCGGCTGCGAAATGGCCAAGCGTTTGGCCGCTCTGCCAAAGTGCAGCTCCTCGGCCAAGACAACGAAGTAGCGCAGATGTCTGAATTCCATGATTTAAATTATGTATCAATCAATACCTTTTCTATACTAGACACATATCAATCTAAGCGCAACAATGGCGCATCTTTCATCACAAGCGCACGCGCCACCCAACCATGAAACCCCAATTCGACTGGCAAGACCCATTGCACCTGTGCGATTCGCTAACGGACGACGAACGCGCCATTGCCGACGCGGCCCACACGTTTTGCCAAGACAAGCTGCAAACCCGCGTACTCATGGCCGCGCGCAATGAGCACTTTGACCGCGAGATCATGAACGAGTTCGGCGAAATGGGCCTGCTGGGCTGCACTATTGAAGGCTACGGCTGTGCAGGTCTGAACTATGTGAGCTACGGTTTGGTGGCGCGCGAGGTTGAGCGTGTAGACAGCGGCTACCGCTCCGCCATGAGCGTGCAAAGCTCGCTGGTCATGCACCCAATCCACGCCTACGGCAGCGAAGAACAGCGCCAAAAATACCTACCCAAGCTCGCCACTGGTGAATGGGTGGGTTGCTTTGGCTTGACCGAGCCCAACCATGGTTCGGACCCCGCCAATATGGACACCAAGGCCACGCCGGTGGACGGCGGCTACGTGCTCAAGGGCGCCAAGATGTGGATCACCAACTCGCCCATTGCGGACGTGTTTGTGGTGTGGGCCAAGCTGCAAGGCGTTGCGCAAGACCAATCGGCCATTCGCGGCTTCATTTTGGAAAAAGGCATGAAAGGCCTGAGCGCACCCAAGATTGAAGGCAAGATGAGTTTGCGCGCCAGTATCACCGGCGAAATCGTGATGGACGACGTGTTTGTGCCAGCCGAGCAACTTCTGCCCAACGTGCAAGGCCTCAAAGGCCCCTTCGGTTGCTTGAACAAAGCACGCTACGGTATCGCTTGGGGCGCGTTGGGCGCAGCGGAAGACTGCTGGACACGCGCACGCCAGTACACCATGGACCGCTCACAGTTTGGACGCCCATTGGCACAAAACCAGCTGATCCAGAAAAAACTGGCCGACATGCAAACCGAAATCAC
>JANREF010000292.1:0-2065 GCA_030726195.1 Burkholderiaceae bacterium
GGGCTCGGTATCGAACACCAGCGGGAAACCCACAATCGCCACGCCCACCAAAATGGCCGTACCGACCAAGCGGTACTGCGCACGACGCCTGATGGTTTCTACGCTGTCGGTGTCACGCCGGTTGGCGCCAGATTTACGAAACTTGAACATAAGGTGTTGCGCGCGCGAAATAGGTTGTCAATGGGTTGGCAGCCATGGCTGCAGTGGCTCAAGCCTTGAGGTGTTTGGCCTCCAAACGAGGCACGCCATTGGCCAATACGCCCCCTACCGTGAAGAAGGACCCAAAGACCACGATTCTATCAGTGGGGGCGGCTTGGGCCACGGCTGCGTCCAGGGCCAACTGCGCGTTGGCGAAGGTGGATAGGGTGGCTTTTTGGGTTTGCGGAGTGGTCATGGCCAGCGCCTTGAGCTGCTCGGCGCTGATGGCCCGCGGCAAGGGCAAATCGGTGAAGTACCAATGGTCGACCAAGGGGCCCACCGTGCTCAGCAACTGCGCCACATCTTTGTCGGCCATGCAACCAAACACGGCATGCGTACCGGGGTAGTAGCCCATGGCATCCAAATTGGCCGTGAGTGTGGCGGCCGCATGCGGGTTGTGCGCCACATCCAGTACCAAGGTGGGCTCACCCGGCACAATTTGGAAACGCCCCGGCAACTCAACCAGCGACAAACCCGCACGAATGGACTGGGCTGTCACAGGCAGCTGTGGACGCAAGGCCTCTAAAGCGGCCAACACGCCCGCCGCATTGAGCAACTGGTTGGCGCCGCGCAATGCGGGGTAGGCCAAACCGCTGTAGCGCCTGCCCCGACCCGCCCAGCCCCACTGCTGCTTATCACCCGACACGTTGAAGTCTTGCCCCACCAACCAAGCGTCTGCGCCCAGCTCGCGTGCGTGCGCCACCACACTGGCGGGTGGCACAGGGTCGCTGATGATCACAGGCTTGCCCGCACGCATGATGCCGGCTTTTTCTCGCCCAATGGCCTCGCGGGTGTGGCCTAGGTACTCGGCATGGTCTATGTCCACGCTGGTGATGATGGCGCAATCGGCGTCGATCAGGTTCACGGCGTCCAAGCGACCACCCAAGCCCACCTCCAAAATGACAACGTCCAGCTTGGCTTGCTGCAGCAGCCACACAATGGCCAGCGTGGTGAATTCAAAGTAGGTCAAGCTCACGGCAGTGTGCCCAGCGCCGCTACGCGCCGCCTCGACCACCTCAAACGCCTCGCACAGCTGCTCAGGCGTGACGTGCTCGCCCAACAAACGGCAACGCTCTTCAAAGTGCACCAAATGTGGCGATGTGTACACGCCTGTTTTGTAGCCCGACTGCATCAAAACCGCTTCGAGCATGGCGCAGGTCGAGCCTTTGCCGTTGGTGCCAGCCACCGTGATGACCGGGCAAGCCATGCGCAGCTGCCCTGGGATGCGTTGGGCCACCACTTGCAAGCGCTCTAAGCCCATGTCTATGGTGGTGGGATGCAGTGCGGTGATGGCGTCCAGCCATTGCGCCAAGGTTTTGGCGGGCTGTGCGCCCGAGGCGTGCGGCGTTGGCGGTGAGGCGTTGTCTGAAGTGTGCATAGGGGGTTTGTGTGGAGTGGCCTTATTGTCTCAGCCCTGAAGAGGCTGTGCGCTTGCAGGCAAAATAAGCCCATGAGTACCACACCCGTCACCGTTAAGTTATTCGGCATCCCCAACTGCGACACCGTTAAAAAGGCGCGCACTTGGCTGTCTGACCACGCCGTCGAGGTCGTGTTCCACGACTTCAAAAAAATGGGTAGCCCCACAGACGAGGAGCTGCACAACTGGTTTGCAGCCCACAACTGGGACACCATCATCAACCGCAAAGGCACCACGTGGCGCAAGCTAGACGCCCACGTGCAGGACAGCACCACAGACGCGGCCAGCGCCAAGGTCCTGGCCCAAGCCAACCTCAGCGTGATCAAACGCCCTGTTGTGGCTTGGCCCAACGGGCGCATCACCGTAGGCTTCGCCCCGCCCGACTGGGAGGCGCTGTTGAACACGCTTCCCGGTCGGTCTTGAGTTCAGCGGATCACGCAAGCCCTTAGA
>JANREF010000292.1:2165-3280 GCA_030726195.1 Burkholderiaceae bacterium
CTAGCCTAAGCTAGCCAAACCAGGCCTGCGAGTCCTTGGCTGGGGCTGTCGACTGCTACAGACCAACACCACGCCTCCCCTACAATGGGCGCTGTATTCAATGGACCGTACGCACACCCAATTCATCATGGCAACTATTCTTCAAAACTTACCCGCTGGCCAAAAGGTCGGCATTGCTTTTTCTGGCGGCCTAGACACCAGCGCAGCGCTGCTGTGGATGCGTCAAAAAGGCGCGATCCCCTACGCTTACACCGCCAACTTGGGACAGCCTGACGAGCCAGACTACGAAGAAATTCCACGCAAAGCCATGGCCTACGGCGCAGAAGCAGCGCGCCTGATTGATTGCCGTGTGCAGCTGGCGCAAGAAGGCATTGCCGCTTTGCAAAGCGGTGCATTCCACATCTCCACTGGTGGCATCACCTACTTCAACACCACGCCGATTGGCCGCGCGGTCACGGGCACCATGCTGGTCGCGGCCATGCGTGAAGACGACGTGAACATTTGGGGTGACGGCAGCACCTACAAGGGCAACGACATTGAGCGCTTCTACCGCTACGGTTTGCTCACCAACCCATCGCTGCAAATTTACAAGCCTTGGTTAGACCAACAGTTCATCGACGAGTTGGGTGGACGCGCCGAGATGTCGGCCTTCATGCAAGCCGCTGGTTTTGACTACAAGATGTCGTCAGAAAAAGCCTACTCCACCGACTCCAACATGCTGGGCGCCACCCACGAGGCCAAAGACCTAGAGAGCTTGTCCAGCGGCATGCACATCGTGCAGCCCATCATGGGCGTGGCGTTTTGGAAAGACGACGTTGAGGTCAAGCGAGAAACCGTGACCGTCAGGTTTGAAGAAGGCCAGCCCGTAGCGCTCAATGGCAAAACCTTTGCCAACGCCGTCGAGCTGATCTTGGAAGCCAACCGCATTGGTGGACGCCATGGCTTGGGCATGAGCGACCAAATTGAAAACCGCATCATCGAAGCCAAGAGCCGCGGCATTTACGAAGCCCCCGGCTTGGCGCTGTTGCACATTGCCTACGAGCGCTTGGTCACCGGCATTCACAACGAAGACACCATAGAGCAATACCGCATGAGCGGCCTGCGCTTGGGGCGTT
>JANREF010000293.1 GCA_030726195.1 Burkholderiaceae bacterium
TCACTTGAAGCCCCAACCCAAGACCCTCTGGTCAAGCCAGAGGGTGACGGTGCGCGTAGCTGCAAGGGTGACGGCTCGGGTAGCTGCGAGGGCGTTTAGGCTTGGATTTGCGCGATCATTTCGATTTCTACGCAGGCGCCCATGGGGAGTTGGGCGACGCCGAATGCGCTGCGTGCGTGCGCGCCTACGTCTGCGCCGAAGACTTCGCCTAGGAGTTCTGAGCAGCCGTTGGTGACCAGGTGTTGCTCGGTGTAGGTGGCGCTGGAGTTGACCAGGCTCATGACTTTGACGATGCGCTTGACTTTGCTGAGGTCCCCGCCGACGGCGGCTTGCAGTGTGCCCATGAGGTCAATGGCTACGACGCGTGCGGCGGCTTTGCCGGTTTCGGTGTCCATGTCTGTGCCGAGTTGGCCTACCCATGCGCCGCCGTCTTTTTTGGCGATGTGGCCGCTCAAAAACACCAGGTCGCCAACAATGGCAAATGGCTTGTAGGCGGCTGCGGGTACGGATACGGGTGGCAGTTCGATGCCTAGTTCTTGTAGTTTCGCGTTAACACTCATTGCGGGCTCCCTTGGCTGTTGATAGTTTGAAAGCGTTCATTTTAGACGCTGGCCTATGGGCAACCGAGCTGGCGCAAGGAACGCAGGGAGGGACAGCGTATGCAACGCGGGCCTGTTGGCAGCTTGAGGCTGGTGCGTCTGTGCAAGCGTGTTGGTGAGCTTGTAGGCGAGCGTGTGTGGGCGAGCTGTGTGGCTGGCTGCACTGCGTGTGCGGCATGCATGGCGCGTTCAGGTGTGGGCGTGGTGGCTGTGGTGGGCTTGCCTGTGGCATGGGTGGCGGGTGTGGTGGCGCTGCTGGTGCAGCCACAGTTGCAGGCGGCAGCGGTGTACGGCGCTTGGGTGGCGGGCGCTGCGGCGTTCTTCATGACAGGCCTTGGGCTGTGGTGGGGTGTTGCCCGGGCGCCAAGCCTTGTGCCTAGGGCATTGCCTCGCGTGACGCAGGTGCTGGCGTTGATGCTTGTGTTGGCGTGTGTGTTGTTGAGCGCAGCGGCGTTGGCTTATGCATACAGCGGGCTGCGTGGTGCGGTGCGCGCGCAGCAGGCCATTGCACCCGAGATGCAGGGGCGCACGCTGTGGGTGCGCGGGCAGGTGGCCTCGTTGGTGCATAGCAATGAGCGAGTAACGCGCTGGCAGTTTGCGGTGACGCATGTGTATGCACCACATGACCCAGCACCGGCGGTGCTACAGGAGGTGCTATCGGAGGTACTGCCGGATAGGGCACCGTATGAGCCGCAAGCCGACAACACATCACAAGCTGCACCCGCGCAGGGGGCTGCGCTGTTGCCCAGCGGCGCCTGGGTGGCGTGGCCCGCTAGCGTGTCGCTGTCTTGGTATCACCATGGCTTTGATGGTGCGCCCACGTTTGCGCCGCGAGAAGGTGCGCCGGCGGTACTGCCGGCTCAAACATGGCTGTTGCCGGTACGGCTCAAAGCACCACACGGCAAACGTAACCCCCATGGCTTTGATTGGGAGCTGCACGCGTGGGCGCAAGGCATCAGTGCCGTGGGCTATGTGGCGGCCAAGCCCGAGCAGGTGCCGGTGTTGCTGCGTGCGCGTGAGGACGCTGGTGCGCAAGCCGGTGCAGGGTGGGGCTGGGGTGCGCGTTGGAGTGAGGGTTGGTTGCTGTGGCGCGATG
Source organism: Burkholderiaceae bacterium (assembly GCA_030726195.1). Classification (GTDB taxonomy): domain Bacteria; phylum Pseudomonadota; class Gammaproteobacteria; order Burkholderiales; family Burkholderiaceae_C; genus RS62. Next base: position 1,696 of record JANREF010000293.1, read on the forward strand.
CGACGCGTCAACGCATTGATGCAGTCTTGGCACAACAGCCGCGTGTGGCGGGTTTGTTGAAGGCCTTGGTGGTGGGCGACCAGCAAGCCATTGACAGCGACGACTGGGCCTTGTTTCGCGATACGGGTGTGGCCCATTTGGTAAGTATTTCTGGGCTGCACATCACCATGTTTGCGTGGTTGGCGCACTTGGTGTTGTGGTGGTTGTGGCGTGCTGGTGCTGGGGCCGGTGGCACTGTTTCTGCACCTGCACCTGCACCTGTATCTGTGCTTAAGTATTTGAGCCGTGCTGGCTTGCGTGCTGGTGTGACGCGGTGCATGGCCCGCCTTGCGGCCCGCGTGAATGTGCCTGTGGCCATCGCTTTGTGTGCCGCGTTGCTGGCGTGGGCGTATGCCTTGTTTGCGGGTTGGGGTGTGCCTGCGCAGCGCACGGTGCTGATGCTGTTGGTGTGGGTGGGCTTGAAGGCGGTGGGCTTGCGCTGGCCGTGGCCTGTGGTGTGGCTGTGGGTGCTGGCCGTGGTGGTGGCGTGGGACCCATGGGCCATGCTCAGTGCTGGCTTTTGGTTGAGCTTTGTGGCGGTGGCGACCTTGTTGGGTATTGCAAGCCAGCCGCGCCCTGTGGCCGTGACGTGGGGGCAGCGCCTGCGCTTGGAGCTGGGTGCGATGTGGCAGGTGCAGTGGCGCTTGAGCGTGGTGTTGGCGCCGTTGACGTGGCTGTTGTTTGGGCAGGTGTCGGTGGTGGGTGTGTTGGCCAATGTGGTGGCCATACCGCTGGTGAGCGTTGTGGTGCTGCCGTTGGCCATGGTGGGCGTGCTGGTGCCGTGGGCGTGGGTTGCGCTGGCACCTGTGCTGCACCTCATGTTGCAAGGTTTGACGTGGGCGCAGCAGTGGTCGTGGGCGGTGGCGCAGCCGCCTGCCTTGCCGCTGTGGTTGGCCGCTTGGGTGGCTGTGGCGGTGTTGGTTCAGGCTTGGCCATGGCCGCTGCGCTGGCGCGTGCAGTGGGCTTGGGTTGGTTGTTGGCCGTGTTGTACACACCGCCGCGCCCAGATCCGGGCGAGTTTGAGATGCTGGCGTTTGACGTGGGACAGGGCAGCGCAGTGCTGGTGCGCACGCACACGCGCAGCTTGTTGTTTGATGCTGGGCCGCGCTACGGTCGCGGCAGCGACGCACCCACGGCGGCAGACAGCGTGATCGTGCCGCACTTGCGTGCCACGGCAGATGCCTTAGACGCGGTGGTGTTGAGCCACGCCGACAACGACCACGTGGGTGGTGCGCAGGCGGTGCTGGCATCGGGCCTGGCGGATGGTGCGGTGGTGTGGTCGTCGTTTGCGCCGTCGCAGCTTGCACAGCGCCATGACCCACCCCCCAATGACCCAACCCCCAGTGCGCCTAACCCCAATGAGACCAAGTTGCAGGAACTCAAAGCCACACACGTGCGCAACTACTGGCCGTGTGTGGCACCGCAGGCTTGGCAGTGGGATGGTGTGTGGTTTGAGTGGATGAGCCCCGATGCAAGCGTACTGATGGCCAACGGCTGGCCCAGCCCAGC
>JANREF010000294.1 GCA_030726195.1 Burkholderiaceae bacterium
CGGGGGCAACCTCCACACAATCCATGGCCACTGTGTTGAGCACGCTGAGCGCCTCTAGCCACGTGAGCAGTTGACCCGACGTCAAACCACCTGGCTCGGGCGTGCCCGTGCCCGGCGCAAATGCGGGGTCTAAGCAGTCGATATCGATGGTGAGGTAGCAAGGTGTATCGCCGATGCGCTGCACCACTTGGTCGATGTGCGGCTGCAAGGCGTCACCGTCTTTGCCGCGCTGACTGCGGCCATCAAATATCAGCCCACCTTGTGCGGCCACATAGTCGCGCGCTGCTTTATCGCCGCTGGAGCGAATGCCCACTTGAACGACTTGGGTGGGCTCTACCAGGCCCTGTGCAATGGCTTCATAAGTCCAAGTGCCGTGGCCCGAAGGCTCTCCAAAATGGTCTGTCCAAGTGTCGCAATGCGCATCGAAATGCACCAGCGCCAAGGGCCCGTGCAAACGGTGCGCCGCGCGCAACAAGGCCAAGGTGACCGAATGGTCCCCGCCCAAAAACACCATGTGGTGACGGCTCATCAGTGCATGGGCTTGTTGCTCAATCAGCTCACGCACCTGCGCCAGTGGTGAGGCATTGGGCAAGCGCATATCACCCGCGTCACCCAACAGCCCGTAAGGTGACACGTTGAAATAGGGATGGCCACCATCGCACAGCATATGGCTGGCCTGTCGAATAGCGCCGGGGCCGAAGCGCGCACCCGGGCGGTTGGTCACCGCCCCGTCAAACGGGATGCCAGCTACGCCAAACGCTTGGTCGTTGAGCGCTGGCACATCTAAGAAGCGCGCACCATGGTGGGTGTATGGAAAGTGTCCTGTCCAGTGTGCGGCCATGGTGCCTGTCCTTTGCGAAGTGCGCCTAGCGCGTTGGTTGTTTGGGCTGCTGCAAAGCCCCAAGGCCCACGTTTTGGGCCACACCATTTGAGTTTAATCTGTCACCGCACGCCACGACAATGCTCGCCTACAACCCGTCTAGGCAACACAACATCCGCTCGGCCTGAGAAGCCAACCGTGGGCCTGCTTGAACTTTTTGATCTGCACCGCCTCTGAGTACTTACGCGACACCGCATTGCAGTGCTGTCCCTTTTGTCCCTTTTGTCCCTTTTGTCTCGTTTTTCTCGTTTGTCCCCTTCAACCTCCACCTCCTGACATGACCACCACCCAGCAAACTTCTACAAAGCCCAAACGCCTCCTAGCCCGCCGAGAGGCATTGCTGCGCGGCATGCGTGGTGTTGCCGGTCTTGGCTTGGCGGTGGGTGCGTGGCCTGTCATGGCGCAGGCTGTTGCGGCCAAGCCCTTGGTGCAGGTATGGAAAAGCCCTACCTGCGGCTGCTGCAAAGATTGGGTGACCTATTTGGAAGCCAACGGCTTTGACACACAGGTGTTTGACGTGGGCAATACCGCTGCTCGCGCCAAGTTTGGACTGCCACAGCAATTTGGCTCCTGCCATACCGCGTTGCTCAACGGCTATGTCATTGAAGGTCATGTCACCGCCAGCGCGATGAAGCGTTTGTTGCGTGAGCGCCCCGCCGCACTGGGCCTGGCCGTGCCTGGCATGCCCATTGGCTCTCCGGGCATGGACGGCCCCGCATACAACGGCAGGCGCGACGCCTTTGATGTGCTGTTGGTACAAAAAGACGGCTCCGCTGCCGTGTTTGAGCGTCACGCTTGACGGCATACTGCATCCACCACGCGCCCATCACGCACCCATTACCAGCAGGCCAAGAACACATCAAAGGCGATCAAAGCCACTAAGGGTGAATTAAAACCACTATGGCTTCCAGCGGTTGAGTAGCAGTGCGTTGCTCATCACGCTCACCGAGCTCAATGCCATGGCCGCGCCCGCCACCACAGGGTTGAGCAGGCCCATGGCCGCCAATGGGATGCCCGCCACGTTGTAGGCAAATGCCCAAAACAGGTTCTGCCTGATTTTCCTAACCGTTTGCTTGGAGATAGACAACGCCGCTTGCACCAACAGGGTGTCTGGGCGCATCAAGGTCATGCCCGCGGCCTGCATGGCCACATCGCCGTGCTGACCGCTGTTCATGGCAATGCCCACATCGGCTGTAGACAAGGCCGGTGCATCGTTGATGCCGTCGCCAATGAACGCTACCACCCGCCCTTTGGCTTGCAATGCCGCAACCGCTTTGGCTTTGTCGCCCGGCAACAATTGACCCATGATGTCGTCAGGGCGCACACCCAGTTGCATGCCTACGGCTCTAGCCGCGGCTTGGTTGTCGCCAGACATCATGACCACATCAATACCCGCCTGGCGCAGCGCGGCAATGGCTTGTACTGCGCCTGGCTTGATGGCGTCGCCAAAAGCAAACAACGCTTGCACGGTTGAATCAACCGCCAATGCCGACACACTGAAACCCTGACTCGACCAGTGGGCCAGGGTGGGTGCCCATTCGGGTTCGGCCAGTTGCGCATCAAGCCCCAGTTCTTGCATCCACACGAGGCTGCCCATGAAACAGGGTGTGTTGTTCAGCTGTGCTTGCACGCCGCGCCCAGCAACGTTTTGAATGTCCTTCACAAATGTAGCCGTGCTCGTAGTTGTGCTTGGCATTGGCAAGTTTTGCTCAGCCAACCAATCCCGCAGGCCTTGTGCCAAAGGGTGTGGGTTGTCTTGCTGCATGGCTTGAACCACCGTTGCCATGTGCGCGTTGCTGCCTGCCGTTTTGCCCCACTGCTGTGCAACCACTGTGGGCTTGCCAACCGTTAGGGTGCCAGTCTTATCAAACACCACTGTGTTGACAGCGTGAGCACTCTCAAGGGCTTGTGCGTCTTTGATCAAAATACCGTGCTTTGCCGCGACACCTGTGCCCACCATCATGGCGGCGGGTGTGGCCAAGCCCAACGCGCAAGGACACGCAATCACCAACACAGCAACCATGTTGACCATGGCTTGCTCAAACGGTACGCCTGCGTTCAACCAATACAGCAGGGTCGATAAGGCGATGACCAAAACCACGGGCACAAATACAGCTGCAACCTTGTCCACCAAGCGTTGCACGGGTGCTTTGCTGGCTTGAGCGTCGCTGACCATGGCAATGATTTGTGCCAGCACGCTGTGTGTATCGACCGCTCCCACCACAATATCCAGTGTGGCCTCACCGTTCAAAGTGCCACCAATGACGGGGTCCCCTGTTGTTTTTGAAACAGGCAGTGGCTCGCCAGTGACCATGGCCTCGTCAACACTGGAGCACCCAACCAATACTTGGC
>JANREF010000295.1:0-1355 GCA_030726195.1 Burkholderiaceae bacterium
CAATGGCTGCAATGGCGTGAGAGCCGTCACATGCCCGTGGCAAAAGGCACGGCAGCAAACCCTCTGAAGCGCGCCCGCTGCGAGCGTGCGGGGGCGCCTGCCAACTGGTAGTTGGGAAAGCGGCGCAAAAAGCGTGCAATGGCGACACGGCCTTCCAACCGCGCCAAGCTCAAACCTGCGCATTGGTGAATACCAAACCCAAAGGCGAGGTGCTTGTTGGGGCTGCGTCGCAGGTCCAGGGTGTCGGGGTTGGTGAACACCGCTGGGTCGCGGTTGGCCGCACCAATGCACAAGGTGATGAGGCTGCCTGCGGGTATGGCCTGCTGGCCAATGGTGGTGTCTTGGGCCGCACGGCGGTTGCCCAATTGGTTGGAGGACTCAAAACGCAAAAACTCATCCACGGCCAAAGCCATGACCGCTTGCTCGGTGTCGCTGCCGGGTGCGCAAGCGTTCAGGTCTTGCAACAGTTGCGCGCGTTGCGCGGGGTGTTGGGCCAAGGTGACCAGCGCGTTGCCAATCAGGTTGGTGGTGGTTTCGTGCCCGGCATTGAGCAAAAAAATACAGTTTTGCAGCAGCTCATCCTCACTCAAAGGTTGGCCATCGTTGTATTGCTCGCTTTGTATCAGGCGAGTGAGCACGTCGTGTTGTGGGTCGCCGGGCTGTGCGCGCCGCTGGGCCACAAGCCCTTTGAGGTACTGGGTGAAGGCTTGTACGCTGTCGTGGCCGCGCTGCAGTTGGTCTGGTGTGAGTGTGGGCTCTAGCGCACCCAATATGGCCAAGGACCAGTCGCGCAGTGGCGAGCGGTCCGCCGCAGGAATGGCCAGCAAGTTGCCAATGATGTCGACCGGTATGGCGCTGGCGTAGTGCGCGATCAAGTCCAGTGGCTGGCCGGTGCGTGCCGCAGGGCGGGCTTGGGCCATGTGATCCAACAAGCCGTCGACCAAGGTGACCAAGCCGTCCTGCATGTCGTCAATGGCACGACGGCTCAGGGCACCCATGATGATGTTGCGCACCCGCGTGTGCCGCGGCGCGTCGTTGAAGACCAAGCTGTTGGTGTGGTGGGTGTACAGCGGGCTGTTGACGCCGTATTTGGGGCCAAACTCGGCGCGCTTGTCTGACACGAACACCGCGGCGTCGCGGTACACCTGCACCACATCGGCGTGGCGTGTGAGCAGCCAAGAGCCGTCGGGCATCAAGCGCACGGGGGACTGTTCGCGCAGTGAGTGGTAGACCGGATAGGGGTTGTCGACAAAGCCGTCGGGCAGCTTGCGCAAGTCAAAGTCCATGCTCATGTGGCGGGGTTCATGCTCGTTGGTGTGCTACTCGTAGTCGATGCGCCTAGCGAATGCGGATGC
>JANREF010000295.1:1455-16779 GCA_030726195.1 Burkholderiaceae bacterium
ATGCGGATGCCTTGTGTTGATACCCGGTGTCGATACCTAGTGTTTCAAAAAGCGCGCGAGCGCGTGCAAGGTGTGGTCGGGGGCTTCGCTCATGAGGGCGTGTCCACCGGGGACCAGCACAGTCGTGGCCAGTGGCGCGCGGCTGCTCAGTGCCTTGATGGCTTTGGGCGAGGTCATTTGGTCGAATTCACCCAACAAAAACAAAGTGGGAATCTTGGCTTGTTGCACCGCGTCCATGGCCGCTTCACCGCCTGTGTAGTTGTTGCAGGCGTGAAAGCCGATGTTGAACACGTTGTGCGCGGTGTTGCTGGCCAGTACCCGGCGCATCAATGCGCGCGAAGCACCGTAGAGCCAAGTACCTGGGCCGAGGCTGGACGGCGGGGGCGACAACGTGCTGTGGCTGAAGGTGTTGACCATGTCTATGGCCTTGAGTGGCGCGTTGGCCGAGGCGTCTAGCAGAGCGGGCGACACCACCATGGGGTAGGCCGAGCCCACCATGGCCAAGTGCGTGCAACGCGTGGGTGCGATGGATGCGGTGTGCAGCGCGATGAGCGAGCCAAAGCTGTGTCCGACCAAAGCGGCGCGCTCGACGCCTGCTGCGTCAAGCAGCGCGATGAGGTGGGCGGCTGCAGCCTCAACCGAGGCCGGGGGCGTGCCTTGGCTTTTGGCGTGCCCTGGTAGGTCAATGGCCATCACGTTGTAACCATGGTGAGCCAAATAGCGCGACTGCAAAATCCACACGCTGTGGTCGTTGAGCACGCCGTGAATCATGACCACAGTGGGTTGGCCGGCCACCCATGCCTTGCCGCCGGTGTACACGTAGTGTTGTTCGTTGTTCAGTGTGACGTACATGGTTTATGCCCCCGCTGGGTCGGCAGCTTTTTCCGCCGCTTTTAAGGCGCGCTTGAGGTCTGCCAACAAGTCGGCCTCGTCTTCCAGGCCAATGGATAGGCGCACGGTGCCGGGCTTGATACCGGCTTTGGCCAAGGCCTGGGCGTCCATACGGAAGTGAGTGGTTGTGGCGGGCTGAATGACCAAGCTTTTGGCGTCTCCTACGTTGGCCAAGTGGCTGAACACTTTGAGCGCTTGCACAAAGGCTTGGCCTTGTGCCTTGCTGCCTTTGATGTCAAAACTGAACACCGAGCCCGCGCCGCGCGGCAGCATGCGCTGTGCCAAGCTGTGGCTGGGGTGGCTGTCCAGCATGGGGTGGCCCACACGCTCGACCATGGGGTGTGCGGCCAAAAATTCCACCACGGCTTGCGTGTTGCGCATGTGGCGCTCCATGCGCAAGCTCAGCGTTTCTATGCCTTGCAGGATCAGCCATGCGGAGTGTGGGCTCATGCACGCGCCAAAGTCCCGCAGGCCTTCGCGTCGCGCACGCAGCAAGAACGCACCAACGGTGGACTCGTCGGTAAACACCATGTCGTGAAAGCCGTCGTAGGCCGTTGTGAGTGTGTCAAATTTGCCGCTGGCAGACCAGTCAAACTGCCCACTGTCGACCAGCACACCGCCAACAACGGTGCCGTGGCCGCTTAAAAATTTGGTGGCCGAGTGCATGACAATGTCCGCGCCAAAGTCCATGGGCTTGAGCAGCCACGGCGGGGTGAGGGTGGCGTCCACCATGAGTGGGATGCCGTTGCTGTGTGCGATGTCGGCCACAGCGGCAATGTCCAACACATCCATGCCGGGGTTGCCTACTGTTTCACCAAACAAGAGTTTGGTGTTGGGCCGTATGGCCGCGCGCCAAGCGTCCAAGTCGTTGGGGTGCACGAAGGTGGTTTCAATGCCAAAGCGTTTGAGTGTGTAGTGCAGCAAGTTGTGCGAGCCGCCATACAAGGCGCTACTGGCCACAATGTGTGAGCCTGCATCCATGAGCGTGGCAACGGCCAAATGCAGTGCGGCTTGGCCGCTGGCGGTGGCAATGGCACCAATGCCGCCTTCGAGCGCGGCCACACGCGTTTCGAGTACGGCGGTGGTGGGGTTGCTGATGCGGCTGTAGACGTGGCCTGCCCGCTCTAAGTTGAACAAGGCTGCGGCATGGTCGCTGGACTCAAACACAAACGACGTGCTCATGTGTATGGGCACACCGCGCGCACCCGTGCTGGGGTCTGGGGCTGCGCCTGCGTGCAGGCTGAGGGTGTCGAATCCAGGGTCTGAGTAGCCCGCCATGTGTTGTCCTATATCGCGTGGGGTGTGAAAAGTGGCGCTTTCTTGCGTGTCTATTGTGCTTGCTGGGGCGCGCCCTGGGTTGCCTTGGGTGACTCAGTCAGGGTTATGCCTGATGGCTAGGCGCGTTGCGCGTGGCTTGCGTGGGCTATATTCAAGGTAGATTGGTTTTGATTCGATTGGAGACCCAGCATGAAAGTCAGCGACATATTGCGCGTCAAGGGCAGCACCTTGTATACGGTCAGCCCGGACTCACCCTTGAGTGAGGCGATTGCAATCATGGCCGACAAAGACATGGGTTCTTTGGTTGTGATGGAGCACGGCGACTTGGTGGGCATGTTGACCTTTAGAGAGGTGATTGCCAAGCTGGTGTCCAACGCTTTTGTGGTGGGCCACAGCACGGTGCGTGCGGCCATGGACGACGCGCCACTGACGTGCACAGGCGAGACCGACTTGGACGAGGTGCGCCGCATGATGCTCGACCGCCACGCGCGCTACATGCCCGTCATGGACGCCCGCATGCTCATGGGCGTGATCAGCTTTTACGACGTGGCCAAGGCAGTGGTGGACGGGCAAAACTTTGAAAACAAGATGCTCAAGGCCTACATTCGTGACTGGCCAGATTCGGACGACAACCGCGCCGGCGCCTCTTAAGCGCGGGTGACGGTGCTGCGCGCGGCGTTGGCGCGCCATGGCCGATAATAGAGGCCATGAGCGGCAATACATTTGGACATTTATTCGCAGTCACCAATTTTGGTGAATCCCACGGCCCAGCCATTGGCTGTGTGATAGACGGCTGCCCGCCCGGGCTGGCCTTGTCTGTGGCAGACATACAACCCGACTTGGATCGCCGCCGTCCCGGCACCTCCAAGTTTGTGACCCAACGCAACGAGCCCGATCAAGTGGAGATACTCTCGGGTGTCTACGAGGGGCTCACCACGGGCACGCCCATTGCCTTGCTCATTCGCAACACCGATCAGCGCTCCAAAGACTACGGCGATATTTTGCAAACCTTTAGGCCCGGCCACGCCGACTACACCTACTGGCACAAATACGGCCTGCGCGACCCGCGCGGCGGCGGGCGTTCCTCTGCTCGCTTGACCGCGCCCATGGTGGCCGCTGGTGCCGTGGCTAAAAAGTGGCTGGCAGCCCAGTTTGGCATGGCCTTTCAAGGCTGCATGACGCAAATTGGCGACGAGGTGATTGGCTTTGAAGACTGGTCGCATGTGGCGAACAACCCATTTTTTGCGCCTGTGGCCGACACCAGTGCCTTGGAAGACTACATGAACAGCCTGCGCAAGTCTGGCGACTCCTGCGGTGCCAAGCTGCGGGTGGTGGCCACCAACATGCCTGTGGGTTTGGGGCAGCCTTTGTTCGACAAACTCGATGCAGACATTGCCTACGCCATGATGGGCATCAACGCGGTCAAAGGCGTGGAAATTGGCGCGGGCTTTGCCAGCGTGACCCAGCGCGGCAGCCACCACGGCGATAGCTTGCGACCTGATGGTTTTGTGGGCAACAACGCCGGTGGCGTTTTGGGTGGTATCAGCACCGGCCAAGACTTGGAGGTGAGCATTGCCATCAAGCCCACCAGCTCTATCTTGGTGCCACGCGACACCATTGACGCGCAAGGCCAAGCCACTGAGGTGATTACAAAAGGGCGTCACGACCCTTGCGTGGGTATTCGCGCCACGCCTATTGCGGAGGCCATGCTGGCCTTGGTAGTGATGGAACATGCACTGGCGCACCGTGCACAGTGCGCTGATGTGCAGGTGAGCACGCCCAACATCGCCGCGCAGTAATGCCGCCTTGGCTGCGCCGCCCATCGGCCACATCGGTGTGGCCGTTTGCGGCGTTGTCGGCCAGCTATTTTGCGCACATCGGGTTCTTCAACCCCTACTTGCCGCTGTGGCTGCAAGACCAAGGCTTTAGCCTGCTGGCCATCAGTTTGCTCACGTCCGTGCAAGCGGGCACACGCACCTTTGCGCCCTATGCATGGGGCTGGCTGAGCGACACCACGGGCGAGCGCGTCAAGTTGCTGCGCTTTGGTGGCACGGTGGCCTTGGCGCTGTCCTTGGTGCTGTGGTGGCCGCTCACGTGGCCGTCGTTGTTCATTGTGTTGTTGCTGATGTTCACGCACACCAGCGCCATGATGCCCATGAGCGAGGCCGCGCTGGCACACCTGGTCACCATTGACGGCAAGTTTGACCCCAAGCGCTACGGGCGGGTGCGCGTGTGGGGCTCGATTGGATTTTTGGTCACGGTGGTGTTTGCAGGCACGTGGTTTGAGCGTCAGGGTATGAGCGCTTTTCCCATTTGGACCAGTGCGACGCTGCTGGCAGTCGTGGCCTCTGTGTGGTGGCTGTCTGACATCAAAGAGGACATGCCGCTGGGGCAGGCACGGGCGTCGTTGCGCGAGGCCTTTCGCCAGCCCGGTGTGCGGCTGTTGTTTGGCGCGATCTTTTTCCATGTGTTGGCGCACGTGGGGGGCTACGTGTTTTTCTCGCTGTACTTGGACTCGCTGGGCTACAGCAAAACCGTCATTGGCATGATGTGGGCCGCAGCCGTGGTTGCCGAGGTGTGCTGGTTCACCATGCAGTCGCGCTGGCTGCCCATGTTCAGTCTCACGGGCTGGTTGCTGGTAGCCGCTGGCGTGGCTACGGTGCGCTTTGGTGTGACGGCCACGTTGGCGCAGCTGTGGTGGGCGGTGGCGCTGGCGCAGGTGTTGCATGCCATCACCTTTGCCGCGCACCACACGGCGTGCATTGCGTTGCTGTCGCACTTCTTTCCCGGGCGCTTGCGCGGGCGAGGGCAGGCCATGTACTCCACCATTGGTTACGGTGTGACAGGTGTGCTGGGTGGATTGGGCGGTGGCGTGCTCACCACGCACTTTGGCCTCAACAGTGTATTTTGGGTGTCGACGGCCTGTGCGGCCACGGCGTTTTATCTGGTGCGCCGCTTGCGCAAGGTCACGCCGTCTGCGGGTGGTTGAGCGCATCTGAGTACATCTGAGCAAAACCGTTTTAGACTAGGCTGCAGCGTGCAGCTTCGCAACAGGACGAAACATGACAAAAATATTGGTATTGAACGGCCCCAACCTCAACTTGCTCGGTCAACGTGAGCCAGCCGTTTACGGCAGTGCCACCTTGGCCGATGTTGAGGCTCTGTGCGCCAAGGCTTGTGACGCCGCTGGCGTGTCCCTAGCGTTCAAGCAAAGCAATCACGAAGGTGAGTTGGTTGAGGCCTTGCATCAGGCTGGGCGCGACCAAGCCGCCGGCGAGCTGTTGGGGGTGGTGTTCAATGCCGGTGCGTACACACATACCAGTGTTGCCCTGCACGACGCCATCAAAGGTGCTGCTGTGACCGTGATTGAACTGCACATCAGCAACGTGCATGCACGCGAAGCTTTCCGTCACCACTCTTACATCTCACCAGCTGCAAAAGCGGTGATGGCGGGCTTTGGTGTGCAGGGCTACGCCCTGGCTATTGCGGGCTTGGTGCAGTTGTCGAAGTGAGCGCTGCGGCAATGGCCGCTGCTAAGGCATCCACCGCCTCGGCGGTGGTGTCCCACGAGCACATGAAGCGGCAGCCGCCTCCGGCGATGAATTCGTAAAAGCGCCAACCCGCTGTTTGTAAAGCTTCAATGGCGGGCTTGGGAAGGTGTACAAATACGCCGTTGGCTTGTGTGGGCGCCAACAGACGGCAGTTGGGAATCGCATCCAGCTTGGCACTCAGGCGCTGCGCCATGGCGTTGGCGTGGCGCGCGTTGCTCAGCCACACGTCGTCGTGCAGCATGCCCAACCAAGGCGCTGAAATGAAGCGCATTTTGCTGGCCAGCTGCCCAGCTTGTTTGACCCGGTAAGCAAAATCCTCGCTGAGCTTTTTGTCAAAAAACACCACGGCCTCACCTACAGGTAGCCCGTTTTTGGTGCCGCCAAAACACAGCACGTCCACGCCTGCACGCCACGTGATGTCGCTGGGGTGGCAGCCCAGTGTGGCCACTGCGTTGGCAAAGCGCGCGCCGTCCATGTGTACCTTGAGTTGGCGGCGTTTGGCAATGGCGGCGATGGCGCGCACTTCTTCCACCGTGTACACCGTGCCCAGCTCCGTGGCTTGCGTGAGCGAGACCACTTTGGGTTTGGGGTAGTGCAAGTCGCTGCGCTTGGTCACCATGGTTTCTACGGCATCGGGCGTGAGCTTGCCGTGTTGTGCGGCAATGCCGCCTGCGTCGGCCACCAAGAGTTTGGAGCCGTTTGAGAAGAACTCAGGGCCACCGCATTCGTCGGTCTCGATATGGGCCACCGGCGAGCACACCACCGAGTGGTAGCTTTGGCACAGGCTGGCCAACGCCAAGGAGTTGGCCGCTGTGCCGTTGAACACAAAGTAAATGTCACAGTCGGTTTGAAACAGCTCCCGCAACGCATTCGACACCTTGAGTGTCCACTCGTCGTCGCCATACGCAGGGGCATGGCCACTGTTGTTGGCCTCGTTGAACCAGTGCGCCGCTGGGCCGCACATGCCTGCGTAGTTGTCACTGGCAAAGTGTTGCTTGAGGTGCGCGGGGTAGTGAATGCTTGGCATATAGGCAGTTGGTTGGGGGCTTAGGGCCTCGATGGAGTGGGATTGCTTGGGCGGGATTCGCGCACAGGCTTGGGGGTCGGTATGTGCGATGCGCGGTATTCAGCAAGCGACAATGTTGAGCGCTAATCCGCCTCTGGCTGTTTCTTTGTATTTGAGCTGCATATCAGCCCCAGTCTCTTTCATGGTTTTAATCACCTGATCAAGACTAACGTGGTGCTCTCCGGTCCCGCGCAGCGCCAAGCGGGCAGCTGTGATAGCGGTCACACTCGCCATGGCATTGCGCTCTATACAGGGAATTTGCACCAAGCCACCCACTGGGTCGCAGGTCAGACCCAAGTGGTGCTCCATGCCAATCTCGGCCGCGTTCTCGACCTGAGCCGGTGTGCCGCCCAAAATAGCGCACAACCCTGCTGCAGCCATAGAGCAGGCTACACCGACTTCACCTTGGCAACCTACTTCCGCGCCTGATATGGATGCATTGCGTTTGTACAACATACCAATGGCCGAGGCCGTCAGTAAAAATGTGCGTACACCAGTGGGCGAGGCTGCCGGGGTGAACTTCAAGTAGTAGGCAATGGTGGCAGGAATAATACCGGCAGCACCATTGGTCGGTGCGGTCACCACACGCCCGCCTGCGGCGTTCTCTTCGCTCACGGCCAGCGCAAAGGCGTTGACCCAGTCCATTGTCTGCGTGGGTTCATGGGCCTCAATGGGTTGGACGCTGAGATCGCGGTGTAGTTTGGCGGCCCGGCGCTTGACTCCGAATGGCCCTGGTAGCGTCCCTTCGGTGGTGAAGCCGCGTTGCATACAGGCCTGCATGGTGTGCCAAATGTGGTCTAGCGCCTCGTCAATGCTTTGGTCGTCGCGCCAGTAGCGTTCGTTCACGCGCATCACGTCTGCCATGGACATGTGGTGGGTGTTGCAGTGCTGAAGCAGCGCATCGGCGCTGGTGATGGGTATGGGCAGTGCCGTGGTGTCCGGCGCAATGCGTGCCGTGGCACGGCTGTCTGTCGCACTGTCCGCATTCAAAATAAAGCCGCCTCCAACCGACAAGTAGCGCTTATTGAGCAGTTCGTTGCCACGAGCGTCGAACGCTTGAAATGTCATTCCATTGGCGTGCTCTGCAAATGGTTTGCGCACGAACCGCACATCAGTTTTGGGGTTAAAGCCAATCTTGAGCCCGCTCGCCAAGCGCAACTGACAGGTGCGGTGTACATCGTCCACCCATTTGTCAGTCGCATCGACATCAACCGTATCTGGCTGGTGGCCCATCAAACCCAACAGCACCGCTTTGTCACTACCGTGCCCTTTACCTGTCGCCCCTAAAGACCCATGTAACGTCACGATCACGCGGGCAATCGCGCCTGCTGGCGTCGCTTCGGACAGCACATGCACAAACGTGCATGCAGCTCGCATGGGTCCTACAGTGTGAGAGCTAGACGGACCAATGCCCACTTTGAATAAGTCGAAGGTGGAAATAGCCATGGCGTGCTTGTTGTACCTTTAAGCGTTCAGCGTTTCGCTCAGTTGGTCTGACTCAGCATAGGCCGACAGGGGCACGCAGCTGCAAAACAGGTTGCGGTCGCCGTAGACGTTGTCGACGCGGCCAACGGGTACCCAGTATTTGCGGCTGTGCAAGGCTGCCAGTGGGAAGGCGGCGCGCTCTCGGCTGTAGACGTGCTGCCATTGGCTGGCAGACACGGCTGCGGCTGTGTGTGGTGCGTTGACCAAGGGGTTGTCGTCTTGTGGCCACACGCCGGTTTCGACCATGCGAATTTCCTCGCGTATGGCCTTCATGGCGGCAATGAACCGGTCCAGCTCGCTCAAGTCTTCGCTCTCGGTGGGCTCTACCATCAAGGTGTTGGCCACTGGGAAAGACAGGGTGGGAGCGTGAAAGCCGTAGTCTATGAGGCGCTTGGCCACGTCCTCGGCCTGTATGCCTGTGGTTTCTTTGAAGTGGCGCAAGTCCAAAATGCATTCGTGCGCGACCAAGCCGCTGTCGCTGGCGTACAGCGTTGGAAAGTGGTCGCGCAGTGCATGGCTGACGTAGTTGGCGTTCAAGATGGCCACTTGGGTGGCACGTTTGAGTGCGTCAGCACCCATCATGCGGCAGTACATCCAGCTGATGGGTAGCACAGCCGCGTTGCCCAAGGGCGCGGCAGATACCGCACCCACGGGGCTGTGGATGCCGCTGGTGTTGTGTCCGGGTAAGAAGGGTGCGAGGTCTTGGACCACGCACACGGGGCCCACGCCTGGACCGCCGCCGCCGTGGGGAATACAGAAGGTTTTGTGCAAGTTGAGGTGGCTCACATCGCCGCCGAACTCACCTGGCGCGGCCACGCCGACCAGCGCGTTCATGTTGGCACCGTCCACGTATACGCGCCCGCCATGGGCGTGCACCATGGCGCACAGTGCTTTGACCTGTGTCTCAAACACGCCGTGCGTGCTGGGGTAGGTGATCATGATGGCGGCCAAAGCGTTGCTGTGCTGCTCGCACTTGGCCTCCAAGTCGGCCATATCAACGTTGCCGGCCTCGTCACAAGCCACCACCACCACTTGCATGCCCACCATTTGTGCGCTGGCGGGGTTGGTGCCGTGGGCGCTGGCTGGGATGAGGCAGATGTTGCGCTGGGTATCGCCTTTGGAGGCATGGTAGGCCCTGATGGCCAATAAGCCGGCGTATTCGCCTTGGCTGCCCGCATTGGGCTGCAAGCTGATGGCGGCGTAGCCTGTGGCTTGGCACAGCCATTCGCGCAGTTGTGCGTCCAGCAATGCGTAGCCTTGGCGTTGTGCCGCGGGTGCAAAGGGGTGGATATGGGCAAATTGCGCCCAAGTGATGGGGATCATCTCGCTGGTGGCGTTGAGCTTCATGGTGCAGCTGCCCAGCGGAATCATGGTGCGGTCCAGCGCCAAGTCTTTGTCACTCAGTGCGCGTATGTAGCGCAGCATGGCGGTTTCGCTGTGGTGGCTGTTGAACACAGGGTGGCTCAAATAGGCGCTGGTGCGTTGCAGTGCGGGCGGGATCAGCAGCTCGGTGGTGTTGGCCAACGCGTCAATGGATGGCAGGGCTTGCCCGTCGGTGGCAAACAGGCTCCACAGCATGGCGATGTCGCTGCGCGTGGTGGTCTCGTCCAGTGCAATGCCGATGCTGTCGTTGCCGAGGGTGCGCAGATTGGCACCCAGCGCGAGTGCGCGGGCCACAATGCCAGCTGTGGCTGAGCCGGTGTGCAGCAAAATGGTGTCAAAGGAACTGTGCTCGCGCACGGGCGCGCCCAGTGCTTTGAGGCCTTTGGCCAGTATGGCCGTGTAAGCGGCCACACGCGTGGCAATGCGCTTGAGACCCACCGGGCCGTGGTACACGGCATACATGCTGGCCACGACCGCAGGCAGTACTTGCGCGGTGCAAATGTTGCTGGTGGCTTTTTCGCGGCGTATGTGTTGCTCGCGGGTTTGCAAGGCCAAGCGGTACGCTGGCGCGCCGTGTTTGTCCACGCTCACACCGACCAATCGACCAGGCAGTGAGCGCTTGAACGCATCGCGACACGCCATGAAGGCGGCATGTGGGCCGCCGTTGCCCATGGGCATGCCAAAGCGCTGGGTGTTGCCCACCACAATGTCTGCGCCCCACTCGCCAGGGGCTTTGAGCAGCGTGAGCGCCAGCAGGTCTGAGGCGACCACAAACACAGCCTTCTTGGCGTGTATGGCATCGCCGGCTTGTTGTAAGTCGTCAATGGTGCCGCTGCTGCTGGGGTATTGCACCAGCGCGCCAAAGTAGTCGTCACCTGCCAAGGCGGCGTCCCACTCTTGGGCCGACTGCGTCACCTTGATGGTGATGCCCAAGGGTGCGGCGCGGGTTTGGATGACTTCAATGGTTTGAGGGTGGGTGTCACCGGACACCACAAAAGTTTGGGCTTTGGTGCGCACCGAGCGCAAGGCCAGCGTCATGGCTTCGGCCGCCGCTGTGGCTTCGTCGAGCATGGAGGCATTGGCAATGTCCATGGCCGTCAGGTCGGTGACCATGGTTTGGAAATTCACCAGTGCTTCCATACGCCCTTGTGAAATTTCCGCTTGGTAGGGCGTGTACGCGGTGTACCAAGCGGGGTTTTCTAGGATGTTGCGCAATACAACACCGGGCGTATGCGTGCCGTAATAGCCTTGGCCAATGAAGCTTTTGAGGACCTGGTTTTGGTTGCCAATGGCTTGCAGCTCGGCCAAGGCGTCGGCCTCGGTCACCGCTGGCGGCAGCTGCATGGCTTGCGCGCGCGCAATGCTTGCAGGCACGATGGCATCGGTCATGGCATCGAGCGAATCTTTGCCAATCGCGGCCAACATATGCGCCTGCTCAGACGCGTCAGGCCCCGTGTGGCGCTGCTCAAATTCGCCGGCGTTTTCTAAAAGAGAGAGTTGCTGCATAACAAAACCACAATCGAAAAATTGAAAATGGGGTCAGAACCTCATTGGTGCGGCGCTGACCCAGGAGACCGGTAGAGGCGCACACGGACTTGGTGTGAGATGCGCTGGCAACGTGCGGGCGTGATGCACCGGCGCTGTCGCAAGCGAACCTGTCACCAGCAAACCCTACGCCTTCAAACCCGGTGTATTCAAACCCGGTGCAGGCGAACGCGGCACAGGCCAGCCCGACTTAGGCCGAGAACGTGCCGTAAGTGGTTTCATCCATGAGGCTGTCGATTTGCTCGGGGTTGCTCAGCTTGACTTTGAAGAACCAGCCTGCGCCCATGGGGTCGGTGTTGGCCAGAGCAGGGTCGTCGCGCAGGGTGTCGTTGACCGCGATGATTTCACCGCTGACGGGCATGTACACATCTGCGGCGGCCTTGACCGACTCGACCACGCCTGCGGTGGCTTTTTGCTCAAAGCTGGCACCCACTTCGGGCAGCTCTACAAACACCACATCGCCCAGTGCGTCTTGCGCGTGGTGTGTGATGCCAACAGTGGCGATGTCGCCGTCAATGCTGAGCCATTCGTGGTCTTCGGTGTACTTGATCATGGGGGTTCTCCTAAAACAGTGGGGTTGGTGGCCTTGGCCGTGGTGGTGTTGTGGGGTGTTGCGGTATTCAGCCGCGGTAGTAGTGGTTGGGGGTGAACGGCATGGCTGTAACCGTCATGGCCACCATGCGCCCGCGCACAACGGCGTTGATCGTGGTGCCTAGCTGCGCATGCGCCACGTCCACGTAGCCCATGGCAATGGCTTGGTTCACGCTGGGTGCGAGCAGGCCACTGGTGACTTCACCAATGACATGGCCGTTCAGGTCTTGCAGCACGGTGTGGTCGCGCACGGGGACGCGCTCGGTCGCCACGAGGCCTACACGCTGACGCGTGATGGGGGCCGTTGCGTCAAGCTGTGCCAACACGGTGGCTGCACCTAAAAAGCCGCCTGCGCGCGCGCCGCCTGTGCGTCTGACTTTTTGTATGGCCCAGTTCAGGCCTGCTTCCACGGGCGTGGTGTGCGTTGTGATGTCGTTGCCGTACAGGCACAAACCCGCTTCCAGTCGCAGCGAGTTGCGCGCGCCCAGGCCAATGGGGGCTGCGCGCTCATCGCTCAGTATGAGCTTGGCCAGTGCGGTGGCGTGTTCGGGGGCTACAGATATTTCAAAGCCGTCTTCGCCTGTGTAACCACTGCGGGTGAGGTAGCAGTGGATGCCGCCTAACGTGGCGTATGCGCCTGTCATGAATACCAAATCTGCCACGCTGGCGTCCAAGGCCTTGAGCACGTCAATGGCCATAGGGCCTTGTAGCGCCAGCAAGGCCTGCTCAGGCATGGGCTGCACTGTGCAGCGCTGGCCGATATGGGCTTGTAGGTGTGCGATGTCTTGTGCTTTGCAGGCACCGTTGACGATGACGAAGAGGTCATCGCCTCTGTTCACGAACATGAGGTCATCAAGAATGCCGCCGGCCTCGTTGAGCAGCAAGCCGTAGCGTTGTTTGCCCACCGCCAAACCCACCACGTCAACCGGCATGAGGGTTTCAAATGCGGGCGCCGCGTCTGGGCCTTTGAGTAGCAATTGGCCCATGTGCGAGACGTCAAACAGCCCGGCTTTGGTGCGGGTATGCACATGCTCGCCCATGACGCCCATGGGGTACTGCACGGGCATGCTGTAGCCCGCAAACGGCACCATGCGCGCGCCGAGCGAGCGGTGCAAGTCGTTCAGTGGGGTGGTGCGCAGGGCGCTGGCTGTACTGGTGGCGGGAGCTTGGTCAGACACGGTGCATACGCTTTCGAGGCAGTTGTTCAATGCATGCCAGCAGCTCACAAGCTGCCGGTGTGCGTGCTGCCCCATGTCCGCTTTACCTGAGAGATTCGCCGCGCCGGTGTGACATGGCTGCGGGTTGCTCCTTCGGTGGACCCGCTCGGTGGTGGGCCTCTCTCCAGTGGGGTAACGCGGTTGCGTACAACCGCGCGCTGCCAGTCCTGGTGCCTGAGCGTTGCAGCCACTGCGATGAATGACCTTGCGCCTTCGGCGGCAGCGTCCAAACCCGGGGTTTGGCCTGCGCTCTCCTAGCAGGTGATCAGTATAGCGCTCGCGCCACGTAATCGGGCTTGACGGTGGTGCGCGGGCACACACTTTTTGGCAGGCCAAACCAAGTGTGGACCGGGGCCTCTAGGCCTATGCCGTGCATGTAGTTGTAAATGGCCTTTTTCAGGCCCGCACCCAGCTCGTCGTGGCTGGTGCCTGAGCCGTCTAGGGTGGGGTCTACAAAACCCACGTCGTTTCTGGCAAATTGGCTGGGAGGCAAGGGGCTGAGTGTCACGCCAAACTGCTCGGGGTGCTGGCCTACCGGCGAGTGCACCGTGCACACGAAACGGTGGAAAAAGCCGCTGTGTATGCAGCCCGCCTCAAACAGCTGGCGCACGTACTCTAGGGCATCCACGGTGTCTTGCACGGTTTGTGTGGGAAATCCGTACATCAGGTAGGCGTGCACCATGACGCCTGCGTCTGCAAAACCTTTGGTGACTCTGGCGACTTGATCGACGGAGACGCCTTTTTTCATGAGGGTGAGCAAGCGGTCAGAGGCCACCTCTAGGCCGCCGGACATGGCAATGCAGCCGCTTTGGGCCAACAGTTCACACAGCTCCGGGGTGAAGGTTTTTTCAAACCGTATGTTGCCCCACCACGAAATGTGTACGCCGCGTGCAATGAGCTCGGTGGCCAAGGCTTTGAGTGCTTTGGGTGGTGCGGCTTCATCGACCAAATGAAAGCCGGTTTGGCCGGTCTCGGCCACAATGCGCTCTATGCGGTCGACCAGCGTGGTGGCGCTGGCCGCGTCGTAGCGGCTGATGTAGTCCAGGCTCACGTCACAAAAGCTGCACTTTTTCCAGTAGCAGCCGTGGGCAACAGTGAGCTTGTTCCAGCGGCCATCGCTCCACAGCCGATTCATGGGGTTGAGCATGTCCAGTAGCGACAAGTAGCTCATCAGCGGCAAGCCGTCCCAGGTCGGCGTGCCCACATCTTCAAAGGCCACGTCTGGTTCTTGCCAGTTGTTGTAAACCACCACGCCGTGGTCGTTGCGCGTGAAGGTGCGCACCAATCGCGAGACGCTGCGTTGACCGCGCACATGCTCGACCAAGCACAGCAGCGGACGTTCGCCGCCGTCTAGGCTCACAAAGTCGACGAAATCAAACACGCGCGGGTCTGCCAGCTCGCGCAACTCGGTGTTCACAAAGCCGCCGCCCATGGCGATGGCCACGTCGGGGTGGTGTTGTTTGATGGTTTGCGCCATGCGAAACGCTGCGTACACCGCACCGGGAAACGGCACCGACAACACCACCATGGTGGGTTGGTGGTGCGCCATGACCTCCAGGGTCAGCCGGTGCAAGGTCGCGTCGATCAGGTTGGCGGGTTTGGCCAAGGCCTGGGCCAGTGCGTCGAAGCTGGGTTGGCTTGCCGCCAAGCTTTCGGCGTAGCGCACAAACTGAAAGCTGTCGTCTACCGCATCGCGCAGCACGTCTGCAATGTCGTTCAGGTACAGCGTGGCCAAATGGCGGGCGCGGTCGCTTTGGCCCAAGGCGCCAAAAGCCCAGCCCAGGGGGTCGCTGCTGCCGCCGTCATCCTCGTCATCACCGTAGCCCGTGTCTGCGTAGGCGTTGAGTGCCTCAAAGCGCGGGCCCTCGGGCAAAAAACCGCGCGCGGCGATGCGGTGGCACAAGGTGCTGTCTCGCCCTTGCAAAAAGGCAATGGTGGGCTCTATGGTGGCGATGTAGTCGCTCGCATGGTCTAGAAACGCGTTCACCGGGGCGCTGCGCTGGGCCTCGCTCACTTGCAAGGCGGCTTGTTGCAGCTGCTGTAGGCCGGTTTTGCTCAGCAATGCCAGCACGGTGGCCAGCGCCAAGTCGTGCTGCACCGCATCTATACCTTGCTCACGCAAAAAGCCGGTGATGTAAGCCGTAGACGGATAGGGCGTGTTGAGCTGCGTCATCGGGGGGATGAGGCTCAAGACCTTGATGGCGGGGGCGGCGTTAGTGGACAAACAAACCTGTCAAAAGCGAAAAAAGAACAGAGGGACAGCGCGCCTACAAGCACGTCTAAGAATATCGTCGCAACCAGCAACCAGCAACCAGCA
>JANREF010000296.1 GCA_030726195.1 Burkholderiaceae bacterium
GGCCTGTGGCCAGTATCACGTGCTTAGGCGGAGTGGGGGCAAGCCACCAATAGGCCAGCACCAAGGCCGAACCCACCAGCAACACCAGTGGTGCAAACGACACCACCGCTTCGCGCAACGTCATCAGCCCCCGCGACCAAGCTTGTAACCAAGCGCGGGGGCGGTTGTGGGGCGTTGCGCTCATAGGTCGCGTTCAGCGGGCCAGCTGCTCATGCGTGGTGTACACCATGTAGGCACGGTCAGCCAAGTCGGTCAAACCGCACTCACAGCGTGGCAAATACCCGGCTGGCTGCAGCCACCGTGTCGGCAATGTCTTGCTCGGTGTGTGCCGCGCTCACAAAGCCCGCTTCAAACAGCGCCGGTGCAAAGTACACGCCTTCGTCCAACATGCCGTGGAAGAAGCGGTTGAAGCGCGCGCTGTCTGTGGTCATGACCGTGGCGTAGTTTTGTGGCAACTCGTTCATGAAGAAAAAGCCAAACATGCCGCCTTGGCTGTCGCCACACAGCGTCACGCCTGCCGCTGTCGCGGCATGTGTCATGCCACTGACCAAGCTGGCCGTGCGCGCGCCCAGCTGCTCAAAGAAGCCGGGTTGCTGGATTTCGTTCAAGGTGGCCAAGCCACAAGCGGTCGCTACAGGGTTGCCCGATAGGGTGCCCGCTTGGTAGACGCCGCCAATCGGGGCCAAGTGCTCCATCACGGCGCGTTTGGCGCCAAAGGCGGCCAAGGGCATGCCCCCGCCAATGACTTTGCCCATCACCGTCATGTCGGGCTCAAAGCCGGGAATGGCCTGTGCGTACAAACTCTGGGCACTGCCCAAGGCCACGCGGAAGCCACTCATGACTTCGTCAAATGCCAAGAGTGCGCCGTGCTCGGTACACAGCTCTCGGCAGCGCTTCACAAAGGGCACGCTGGCGCGCACAAAGTTCATGTTGCCAGCAATGGGCTCCATCATCAAACAGGCCACTTCGCTGCCGTGCGCTGTGAAGGCGGCTTCCAGCGCTTCAATGTCGTTGAAGGGCAGCACCAAGGTGTGCTGCACCACCTCGGGTGGCACGCCTGCACTGGTCGGGTTGCCAAACGTGGCCAAACCCGAGCCCGCTTTGACCAACAAGGCGTCAGCATGGCCGTGGTAACAGCCCTCGAATTTGATGATTTTGCTGCGGCCTGTTGCGCCGCGTGCCAACCGAATCGCGCTCATGCCGGCCTCGGTGCCCGAGCTCACCAAGCGCACCATGTCTATGGATGGGACTAACTTGATGATGGCTTCGGCCAACTCGATTTCGCGCTCGGTGGGCGCGCCAAATGACAAGCCTTCCTCGACGGCTGCGTGCACAGCGGCTTTGATGGCCGCATGGCCGTGGCCCAAAATCATGGGGCCCCACGAGCCGATGTAGTCGATGTAGCGCTGGTCGTTGGCATCCCAAAAATACGCACCCTGCGCACGTTTGACGAAGCGAGGTGTGCCGCCCACGGCCTTAAAGGCACGCACAGGGGAGTTCACGCCGCCGGGGATGGTGGCTTTGGCGCGGTTGAACAGGGTTTCGTTGAGGTCGGTAGTCATAGCTCTGTGTGGTTGGGTATGGGTTGGTGTAGGTGGCTTGTTCGGTGTGACTTAGTTGGTGTGACTTGTTTGGTGTTGCTTGATCGGCGTCGGTCTGTGGCCGCCTAATGTTTGGTTTGGTTGGGTGGCAGGTGGTTCAAATGCGTGGGGTCGGCCAGCGTAGGGTCGTCGTTGACATCACCAGGGGTAGCGGCGTTGTCACTGCCGCCATCGTTGACCTCATCCACCTCGGTTTCATCAACATCTTCACGCGCCCAAAACATGCGGTCTGGCAAGGCGTGGCCCATGCCGGGCGCAAAGCCCGCGTCTAGGCTTTGGTCGAGGTAGGTGAGCGCCTCAGCGCAAGCCGATTGCAAGTCTTCACCTGTTGCCAGCAGCGCGCACAGCGATGCCGACACGGTGTCACCGGCGCCGGTGAACACTGTTTCGAAGCGTTCAAACTTGGCCGTGGCCAATATGGTTTCCGCCGTGGCCAAGTGGTTTTCTAAAAACTGATCGGGCGCGTTCATGCCTGTCACCAAGGTGTACACCGCGCCGCGATCGGTGGCGGCACGCGCCACATCCCTAGGGCTGGGTGGTTTGTCGTGTGTCCAGTCGGGTAGCAGCCAGCGGCACAAGGTGTTGTAGTTGCCCACCAAGACAGCTGTTTGAGGCAGCATCAGGTCGGCAAAGGCGTCTAGGTAGTTGTCCAGCTCCAGCTCGTCCATCCAGGCCA
The DNA here is from genome assembly GCA_030726195.1 of Burkholderiaceae bacterium. GTDB lineage: Bacteria > Pseudomonadota > Gammaproteobacteria > Burkholderiales > Burkholderiaceae_C > RS62. The sequence continues at coordinate 2,278 of JANREF010000296.1, forward strand.
AGTCGGGCATGTAGGCCACCACTGGTATGTCTTCGTAGTCGTTGGTGATGTGTGCCACGGCACTGACCAAGGTGGGGTTGCCCAGAAAGCCAACCTTGAAAGCACCAACCTCTATGTCCTCTAGCGCCACGCGCGCTTGCTCTGTGACCGCGTCTTCGTCTAGCGCGATGTGGTCTTGGATGTGGCTGGTGTCGCGTATGAGCAAAGCGGCCACCACTGGCAGTACGTGCACAGAGGCCGAGCTCATGGCGGTGATGTCGGCGCACAAGCCGCCCGCGCCACTGGGGTCGTTGGCGTTGAACGTCATGACGCAGGGCAAGGTGAGCTGCTGCGCTTCATTGTCTAAGCCGCGCAAGCTGGTGTCGCTTGGCGCTTCGGTGTCGTCGTTTGAAGGTTTCATCGTGGCGCTTTTAAAAGTGGTCAGGCCCAAGCCAACAATAGCCGCGAAGCGCGCCGATACAATAAGGCCATTCTAGATCACCCTGTGAAGACAACATGAGCGATACAACTACTTGGATGTGCCTGATTTGCGGCTGGATTTACGACGAAGCCACGGGCGCGCCCGATGACGGTTTGGCCCCCGGCACCAAATGGGCCGACGTGCCCATGAACTGGACTTGCCCAGAATGTGGTGCGCGCAAAGAAGACTTTGAAATGGTGCAAATCTAACAGCGGCCTTGCGCGAGTTGGCTTGCAGGGCTTAGTGCTGCACAACTGAGACCGCTGTGCTTGATGTGCAGCCTAAATCCAGCAGACATACGCGCTACAACACACACTTGGCAAGCCCCGGCCATGGGGCCCGAGGATTCAGATTCTGGGTTCTGGGTTTTAAGGTTTACACCTTAAACCTTAGAGCTTAGGCCTCTTTCTTGGCCACCGCGTATCGCGCCAGTGTTTTGGCTCTGGCTTGTGCGTGGTCTACGATGGGCAAGGGGTAGG
>JANREF010000297.1 GCA_030726195.1 Burkholderiaceae bacterium
AGATGCTCATCCAAGTGTTCGCCTGAGTAGCCTCTGCCCCGCCGCAACCGCAACCGCAACCGCAACCGCAGTGAACGATGCCTCAGGCGTCTAAACGCAAGCCCTTGGGCAGTGGGAACTGAATCGTTTCCAGCTCGCCATCCATGGTCTGCACAGACAAAGCGCCCAGGGCCTTGAGTCGGCTGATCACGTCTTGTACCAAGACCTCGGGCGCAGATGCACCCGCGGTCAAGCCCACGCGGGGACAGTCGGCCACCCATGCTGGATCCAGGTCACGGGGGTCGTCCACCATAAAGGCTGGCGTGCCCAAGCGCTCGGCCAACTCGCGCAAACGGTTGCTGTTGGAGCTGGTGGGGCTGCCCACCACAATCACCACATCCACTTTGCCAGCCATCACCTTGACGGCGTCTTGGCGGTTCTGTGTGGCGTAGCAAATATCTTGTTGCTTGGGCTCGCGCACTTGCGGAAAGCGCTGCTTGATGGCCGCCATGATGCTGGCCGCGTCGTCCACGCTGAGCGTGGTTTGCGTGACCACGGCCAACTTGTCTGTTTGAGCAGGTTGCACGGCAGCGACGTCGGCCTCGTCTTCTACCAAATGGATGCCCGCACTGAGCTGACCCATGGTGCCCTCGACCTCGGGGTGACCCTTGTGGCCAATCATCAAAAACTCATAGCCCTCTTTGGCCAGCTTGGCCACCTCAACGTGTACCTTGGTGACCAAAGGGCACGTGGCATCAAAGATGGAAAAGCCGCGCGCGGTGGCTTCCTGTTGCACGGCCTTGCTCACGCCATGCGCCGAAAACACCAAAGTCGCGCCGGGCGGCACATCGTTCAAGTCTTCAATGAATATGGCGCCCTTGTTTTTCAGATCTTCCACCACATAGGTGTTGTGCACGATTTCATGGCGTACATAAATGGGCGCACCAAACTTGGTGATGGCACGCTCCACAATGTCAATCGCGCGGTCTACGCCCGCACAAAAACCGCGCGGCTGCGCCAGCAGTACCTCGCGATGTATCCGTTGCTCAGTCATCACAACACTCCAATGATTTGGACTTCAAAGTCCACGGCTTGCCCAGCCAATGGGTGGTTGAAGTCAAACTGCACGGCAGAACCATCGTCTTTCACTTGCACAACCGCACCGGCGTACTGCCCTGCGCCGTCCGGCGTTGGGAACTGCACCACGATGCCCGGGGCATAGGTTTCGTTGGGGTCACCCAGCTCGTTCAACATGGCGCGTGCCACCCACTGCACCAGCTCGGGGTTGCGCGGGCCAAATGCATCGCCCTCGGGCAAATTGATGGTGGTGTGTGTGCCCTCTGCCATGCCCAACAATCGCCCCTCAATGGCGGGCGAAAGCTGGCCTGCGCCCACGCTCAAAGTTGCAGGCTGCCCACCAAAGGTACTGATGATGTCTTGGCCGTCCATACCTCGCATGCGGTAGTGAAGCGTTAGGAAAGAGCCGTGTTCAACGTGTGGGGTGGGCATATCGTTTATTCGTCAGGGTTGCACCTAGACACAAAGCTTGGCCTAGGCTTTATAACAAAGCAAGCACGGCGCTGGGCACCGCACAGGGCTCTATTGTAGGAAGGTGGGACAGCGCACCCAAGAACATGGCCAATCAAGGCCACACATGCAGTTGGGGAGTCCAGGCTTATGCACACCAATTGGCCCAAACAGGCGCGCCCTCGTGAAAAACTCCAGCAATTCGGAGCCCAGTCTTTGTCCGACGTTGAGTTGCTTGCGCTGTTGCTGCGTACCGGCACCGCCAAAACCCATGTTCTGGATCTGGCCAGTACCGTTTTGGAGCAGTTTGGCGGCTTGGCTGGCTTGCTCAGCGCGTCGCCCAAGGCCTTGCAAGCCGTGAACGGCCTAGGCCCTGCCAAACAAGCCGAGCTCAGCGCAGTGGCCGAGTTGGCCAAACGCGCCACAGCCCAAACACTGGCGGCCAAACCGGCCTTCACCCAGCCCCAGGCGGTCAAACACTATTTGCAACTGCACTTGGCGCATTTGCCCAAAGAACACTTTGCCGTGCTGTTCTTGGACAGCCAGCACCACTTGCTGACCATGGAAACCCTGTTTCAAGGTACGCTGAACCAAACCAGTGTGTACCCCCGTGAAATCGTGGTGCGCGCACTGCACCACGGCGCGGCGGCCGTCATTTTGGCTCACAACCACCCCAGTGGCTGCGCCGAGCCCTCACGCGCCGATGTGACGCTCACAGAGACCGTGAAGCAGGCCCTGACCATGGTGGATGTGCGGGTGCTAGACCACATGGTGGTCGCTCAAGGCGCTGTGTACTCCATGGCCGAGCAAGGCTTACTGTAGGCCCCTCAGGAGATGCGCCGGTAATTTGTCACAATGCGCACATGAAAGCGCGTGCCTTCTCCGACCTCAAATCCATGCAGACCCTGCTGCGGGATCAGGTGCGCGCGGCGCAAGAAGCCGCCCAAGCGAGGGCTTTGGCCGAAGAGCAAGCCCGGCGCGAGCGCCATTTGTTCGAACTCACAGTCGGGCACGTCAAGCCTATCAAAGACACTGGGCGTGCGGCCAAGGCCACCACACCCGTGGCACCAACCCCCAAGCAACGCGACTCGGACAACGCCACCGTCATGACAGCAGCCTTGTCCGATGACTTTGATGTGACCAGCTTGCTAGAAACAGACGAGGCCCTCAGCTACAGGCGCAGCGGCATTGGCGACGACGTGATGCGCAAACTGCGCGGTGGCTACTGGGCGCTGCAAGGCGAAGTGGACCTGCATGGCCTGCGCAGCGACGAGGCGCGTGAGGCCCTGGCCGGTTTTTTACGAAAGTCGGTGACCAATGGCTGGCGCTGCGTGCGTGTCATTCATGGCAAAGGGCTGGGCTCGCCTGGCAAAGCCCCTGTGCTCAAAATCAAAACGCAGCGCTGGTTGGTGCAAAAAAAGGAAGTGGTGGCTTTTGTACAAGCCCGCGGCTGTGATGGCGGCGCCGGTGCGCTCATGGTGCTGCTCAAGAGCGCCAGTCACTGAGGTCCAGTCACTAAAGCGCAGTCACCAACGCCCAGTCACTGAGCCCAGCCAAACCCGACCAAGCCCCGCTCAGCGGTTGCGCATGTGGTCTGCGGTTTGGAAGAAGGATTGCTCTAAACGCACGCGCAAGTCGGGCGGCACGTCGGTCTCGAGCATGGCCTGCGTCATACA
>JANREF010000298.1 GCA_030726195.1 Burkholderiaceae bacterium
GCGGCAGGCGTGCTGGGCAGTGTGTGAGCGCTCTGGATTCTGGCAATGGCATCGTGGTACAGGCTTTGCGCCGCTTGCGCGGTATGCAAGTGGCTGCGTTCGCTGAGCAGCGCATCACCGTTGTCGCGCAGTTGTTGTTGCAGCGTGAGCATGAGAAACGACATGACGCTCAACACCACCAACACGGTGAGCGTAGACAAGCCACGTGCCTGTGCGCCCTTGTTTGCGTGGCGGGCGTTGTGGGCCGCTGTGCTCATGGGTAGAACACCGCGCTGGGTGACCAGGCCACGCTGACAAAGGCATGGCTTTGGGCGCATGCGGTGGCATCTGTTTGGCTACTGTCCAAACAGATGGCGTGGCCCAACAGCGTGTGGCTGGTCGCGCCGCTGGCGGTGTCGCTGCCGGTGTCGCTGTCGGTTTCGGATAGGGGTACCACTTGAATGCCGCGGGCGTGCGCAGCAAACCACATGGTGTGCATGGACACAAAGCCCTCTACGACGGGCTGACCACCCGAGCGATCGGCGACGTTGCAGCGCAAATTGTTGGTGCTGACGTAGAACGTGCTGCTGAGAAAGCCATCCACCGTGGCACGTCGTCCCAGGCAGTTTTGAGCGGTGTCGCTGCTGTTCGGGGATGTGGCCAGGTGCAGGGTGTTGGCGAGCAAGTCGGGTGCAGCTGGCGGGCTCAACGACACCGTGCCAATGGGGCTGTCGCGTGCTATCCATTGTCCCGCTTGCAGCGCAACGCTCTTGATACGTCTAAAGGCCAAGCGCTGTGCGGCGCTCAGGCTCAAAGCGCTGCTCATGTCTTGGTACTGGCTGTGTAGCAGTGTTTGTTGGCGCTGTGCGATTGCCAGCACGACCAGGCCTAACGCCATGCCCACCAGCAGCTCGATCAGGCTGGCGCCGCGTTGGTCTTGCAGGGCTTGTGTCACAACCACAAGACCTCGCATTGCAAGCGATCGGGGCACAGCCCGGGCCAGCTGTGGTTGCCTGCGCCGGGTTGCGGCCATGACACAACCAGCTCTAGGCGCTGGCCTTGGCGCTGAACCTGGGCTTGCGCTTGAGGCAAGGTGCGGTGTAGTTGGTAGGCCCAGTGTGCCCAAGTCCACCGTGCAAATTCGGCTGCATCGCACGGTGCAGCTCGGCATGTGGAGGTGGGGGCGCTGTCTGTGGCATCGCTTGCGACGCGCCCCACATACAGCAGCTGCGCAGAGGACTGACCAAACCGCAAGCTGTGTATGCGAATGCGCTGGGCCATGTCGTCTAGCAAGGCCAAGGCCTGTGCTTGGTGCAGCTGTAGGCTGGCTTGTTGCGCGCGGGCCAGCATGAGCTGCTGCGCGGCCCACACAGCCAGGCTGGCCAGGCCAAGCGCAAACAAGGCCTCCAGCAGTGCCAGTCCGCGCTGACTATGAAGCCTGGCAGATGTCGTCATCTCTGACGCTTTCGGTGCGCGTGCGCCCGCTGATGGCAATCACCAGTTTTTTTGCGTAGTTCAACCACTGTGACGCGTTGGCCGTGCAAAACGTCATGCTTTGCTGCGGGGAGACCACGCCGTTGGGTGTGATGAGCAAGGTGTTGCTGCGAACGTTGTTGTGTAGGTGTACGTCGGGCAGTGTGGAGACCACGCGCAGCAAGCCATCGTTGATATCGACGGCATCGTTGCTGTTCATGTCGACCACCACCAACCAGCCACAGCGCCAGTTGGCCGCGGCCCCGGCGCTGACGCTTTCAAAGAGAGCGGCCGTGTCATCACTGTGGGGTGTACAGCTCGCCGGCGCAATCAGAACGGTGCGACTCAGACGCAGGGCTTGAGATTTGGCCAATGCGATGCTGTTTTGCATGGCACTGGAGGCGGCGTTGACCCGTTGCTCGGCGTGCATGCGTGCGAAGGTGGGTACCGCGCCACCGGCTAGAACCGCCACGATGGCCAAGCTGGCCATCAGTTCTATGAGGGTGAAGCCCAGGTAGGTGGTAGGGCTGGGCCTAGGCCGGGGTTGCTGTGTTGGGGCGCCTCGGGTGGCACCTGCCGGTATGTGGGGGGCTGTACGGTGTGACATGCCCCCATTGTGTTGTTAATAGATAAAAAGGTGTACTAAAAACTATTAAAAATATCACTTAATAACTATTTTCTTACCTCGTCAACCAAGGCTGTGAAGTCGTCAACGTCCTCAAAGTTGCGGTAGACGCTGGCAAAACGCACGTAAGCCACTTTGTCCAGCTTCTTCAGCTCACGCATCACGAGTGCGCCGATTTTGTCGGAGGCAATTTCACGCACCCCCAAGCTGAGCAGCTTTTCTTCAATGCGCTCTATGGCCGCAGCGATGATGTCGGCACTCACCGGGCGCTTGCGCAGCGCCAAGGTGAACGAGCCTTGCAGCTTGTTGCGCGTGAACTCCACCCGCCGGCCATCCTTTTTGATGACCGCAGGGAAGTTCACTTCCGGGCGCTCATAGGTCGTGAATCGCTTGTCGCAGGCGTTGCAGCGCCTGCGACGGCGAATGAGTGCCGCGTCCTCACCCACGCGGGTCTCCACCACTTGTGTGTCGAGGTGGGCGCAAAACGGGCACTTCATGATGGCTGGCCAGCTCGGTGTGCCGCTTAGGCGCTGTACACGGGGAAACGTGCCGTCAATGCATTCACACGTGCACGCACGCTGGCAATGTTGGCTTCATCGTGTGGGTTGTCCAGCGCATCGGCAATGAGGTTGGCCGTTTCTATCGCCTCGGCTTCACCAAAACCTCGGGTGGTCATTGCAGGCGTGCCCACACGGATACCACTGGTGACCATGGGTTTTTGCGGGTCGTTGGGGATGGCGTTTTTGTTAACGGTGATATGGGCTGCGCCCAACACGGCTTCTGCCTCTTTACCAGTCAAGCCCTTGCTTTGCAGGTCGACCAGCATGACGTGGCTTTGCGTGCCGCCGCTGACGATGCGCAGACCGCGTGCGGTCAGGGCGGTGGCCATGGCGATGGCGTTTTTGGCCACTTGTTGTTGGTAGGTTTTGAACTCAGGCTGCAAGGCTTCTTTGAAGGCTACCGCTTTGGCCGCGATCACGTGCATCAATGGGCCACCTTGTAGGCCTGGGAAGATGGCGCTGTTGATGGCTTTTTCGTGCTCGGCTTTCATCAAGATGATGCCGCCGCGGGGGCCGCGCAAGCTCTTGTGGGTGGTGGAGG
>JANREF010000299.1 GCA_030726195.1 Burkholderiaceae bacterium
CCGCCCACCGAGTCCAGCAAGCCCACGTGCGTGACGGTGATGCCGCTGATGGTGCGCAATCGCTCACGCAGCGTGGCCGACATGGCATCAACGCCCAGCGTTCTGTTCTGGCGGTCTACCAAGCGCACGTACATATTGGCGTATATCTTGCCTTGCGCGCTGCCTGTGTTGATGGTGCTCAGTGTGTAGTCGACCTCTGGGAAGCTGCGCACGACGGCTTCGACTTGTCGCACTTTGGCCTCTGTGGCTTCTAAGGAGGAGCCTACTGGGGTGTAAAAATTGACGCGGGTTTCTGAAAAGTCTGCCTTGGGCACAAATTCGGTACCCAGCAGAGGCATCATCGCAATGCTGCTGATGAACGTGGCCAAGGCCACACCCAGCGTGGCCAGTTTGTGTTTGAGCGACCACGCCAAAATGCTTTGGTAGCCGTCCACCATGTTGTCTTGCCACACATCAAAAGCGTGCGTCACTCGGCCTATGGTTTTGTTGTACAGCGTGTCGGGTTTGAAGGGTTTGCCATGCTCGTCAATGGCCGGGTCGTGCCAAATGCTGGACAGCATGGGGTCGAGCGTGAAGCTCACAAACATGGAGATGAGTACCGCAGCCACGATGGTGATGCCGAACTGGTGGAAGAATTTACCGATGATGCCGCCCATGAAGCCAATGGGGGCGAACACAGCCACGATGGACAAGGTCGTGGCCAGCACAGCCAAGCCAATTTCTTGCGTGCCATCCATGGCTGCGGTGTAGGGATCTTTGCCCATTTGCACGTGGCGCACGATGTTTTCGCGCACAACAATGGCGTCGTCAATCAGCAAGCCCACACACAGCGACAAGGCCATGAGTGTGATCATGTTGATGGTGAAACCAAACAGATACATGAACAAGAACGTGCCAATCAGTGCGATAGGCAAGGTCAGGCCTGTGATGACGGTGGAGCGCCACGAGTTGAGAAACAAAAACACAATGGCAACGGTTAGAAACGCACCTTCTATGAGTGTTTGCTTGACGTTGTCTACCGATACCCGAATGGGGCGTGAGCTGTCGCCAATGGGCTCTAGGCTCAGGCCTGCAGGTAAGCTGGCGCGCGTGCGCTCGATCTGCGCTTTGAGCTTGTCGGTGATTTGAATGGTGTTTTCGTCTTGTGCCTTTTGCACCTCCAACAGCACCGTGCGCTTGCCGTTGTACAGCGCCAAGCTCTCAACTTCTTGCAAGCCGTCGGTGATGGTGGCGACTTGGCCCAGTCGAACAGTGGTGGCACCGCGCTTGGCCACGATGATGTCGGCAAAGTCGCTGGGGCGTTTGATGCGCGCCTGAATTTGCACCACGGTTTCTGTGGCCTGTGTGGCCAATACGCCCACGGGCAAGTCTTGGTTGTCGTTGCGAATGGCGGCGATGACTTGGTCGGCACCCACGCCTAGGGCGCGCATGGCCTGGGTGTTGAGCTCCACTTGAATGGCGCGGTCCGTGTTGCCCACCAAGGCAACAGAGCCCACGCCGCGCACATTTTCCAGTTGCTTGCGCAGCACTTGGTCGGCCCATGCCGTGGTTTGTGCGGCGTCTAAGGCCTGCGGGTTGGTCGCATCGCTGATGACAGCCAACGAAAAAATAGGCCGGCTTGCAGGATCGAAGCGCAGCACACGAGGCTCTTCCACGCCGTCGCGCAGGCTGGGCTTAACCTGGGCCACTTTTTCGCGCACGTCCTCAGCGGCCTTGCGGCTATCCACTGAGAGTTCAAACTCGGCAATCACCACCGAGGTGCCTTGGTAGCTGCGCGATGTGATGGCGTTTAGGCCAGACAGCGTGTTGAGCGTCTCTTCAATTTTTTTACTGACGTCGGTTTCGACGATCTCGGGTGACGCACCAGGGTAGGCGGTTGAGACCACAACCACGGGGAAGTCGACGTTGGGGAATTGGTCCACCTGTAAGCGTTGGTAGCCGAACACGCCCAGCACCACGAAGGCCAACATGACCATGGTCGCAAACACGGGGTTGCGCAAAGAAACTTGGGTAAACCACATAGCAGGTGCTCGTTATCGGGCTGAAAAAAAGTGTCGCATTGAGCGGCGCGGGCAGGGCTTTAGGGCGCCAGTTGAACCGCGGTGTTGGCTGCAATGCGCCCCGTACTGGCTGCTAAGACGGTGTCGCCAGACACAATGCCATCAACGGCCGCATAGCGCTGGCCCATGGCTTGACCAGTGGCTTGCACCACAACGTTGACGTGTTGCACCAAGCCATCGCGCACCACTTGTATGTAGGGCGTGGGCTGATCGATGCGAACGGTTTCTAGTGGTACCAATACGCCGGTGACTTGTCCGGTGGTGAGCAAGCCTGATGCAAACTCGCCCACGCGCGCACTGTTGGCGGGCAAGCTGAGGTAGGCCAATACGCTGCGTGTACTGGGCTGCACGGCTGCATTGACGCGCACCACTTGGGCTTGAACGGCTGTGGTGCTGCTCTCAAGATTGAGGCTTGCGGTTTGGCCCACGCGCAAACTGCTCGCTTGCGCGATGGGCAAAGCCACTTCAAGTTCGAGCTGCGACACATCCATCACATCCACTACCGGCGCGTTGACGGCCACGCGTTCGCCAACTTTCACGTAGCGCTGCGTCACTTGGCCCGCGAAGGGCGCGCGCAAGGTCGTGTCGTCCAGTGCGCGCTGGGCTATGTTGAGGCCTGCGCGCGCGCCGTCCAAATTGGCGCGTGCAGCTGCTAGGTTGGTGTCGGAGCTGATCAGGGCTGTGGCTGATATGAAGCCTTTGTCCACCAAGGCTTTGTTGTTGTCGAGTTGGCGTTGGGCCAAGGCCAATTGAGCCTGCGCGGCGTTGACTTGCTGCTCGGCTTGCCGAGCGCGTGCGCGCGCGTCGTTGGTGTCTAGTTGTACCAAGGCTTGGCCAGCGTTGACGCTTTGGCCTTCGCGCACCCATACCGTTTCAACCGTGCCTACAACATTGGACTTGAGCGTGGCGGCGTTGAGGGCTTGAACAGTGCCTGTGATGTCGACGCTGGTCTCTAGGGTGCCCGCTTGGGCGGTGACGACGTCGCTACGCTCAAGGCTGTAGGCCGTGGGCGTTTGCATGCTTGCAGCGGCTACTTGGGCCTGCGCTTGTTGGTTGCTGCGTGCCACCAAGGCGCGTGATATGCCCACGCCCAAGGCCACGGCGATGAGGATGAGAA
>JANREF010000300.1 GCA_030726195.1 Burkholderiaceae bacterium
TCGCCATGATCAAGGCGGGTGTCAACGTGGTGCGGCTGAACTTCTCGCACGGCATCGCGCAAGACCACATCGACCGCGCTGCAGCCGTGCGCAAGGCCGCAGCAGAGGTTGGGCGCGAAGTGGCCATCATGGCCGATTTGCAAGGCCCCAAAATTCGCGTCGGCAAGTTTGCCGAAGGCAAGGTCGAGCTCATCAACGGTGCGGCCTTTGTGCTCGACGGTGCGCGCACCGAGCTGGGCGATGTCGATGCGGTGGGCCTAGATTACAAAGAGCTGCCCCGCGATGTGAAGGCTGGCGATGTGTTGCTGCTCAACGACGGCCTCATCGTGTTGGACGTGGTCAAAGTCGTGGGCGCACAAGTGCACACCACCGTGCGCATTGGCGGCGAGCTGTCCAACAACAAAGGCATCAACAAACAAGGCGGTGGCTTGTCCGCGCCTGCGCTCACGTCCAAAGACATGGAGGACATCAAAACCGCCATGGCTTTGTTGGCCGATTACGTGGCGGTGAGCTTTCCGCAAAACGCCACCGACATGGAGTTGGCGCGCCAGTTGTGCAACGTCGCCGGTGAGCCCTACAAACACAAGGCGGGCTTGATTGCAAAAATCGAGCGTGCCGAAGCGATTCCCAACTTGGCCAGCATCGTCAAGGCCAGCGACGGCATCATGGTCGCGCGCGGCGACTTGGCCGTAGAGGTGGGCAATGCAGCCGTACCAGCCTTGCAAAAGCGCATGATTCGCGTCGCGCAAGAGCACGACAAGGTGGTGATCACGGCCACCCAAATGATGGAGTCCATGATTTCGGCGCCTGTGCCCACGCGCGCTGAAGTCAGCGATGTAGCCAACGCCGTACTCGACGGCACCGATGCCGTCATGCTCAGCGCCGAGACCGCAGCGGGCAAATACCCGCTGGAGACCGTGCGCGAAATGGCCGCCATTTGTTTGGCTGCTGAGCAAGCGCACGAAACCGACCTTGAGCTCAACACCGCTAACAAATCCTTTCGCCGCATCGATCAAAGCATTGCCATGGGCGCGTTGTTCACGGCACACCACTGCGGCGCAAAAGCCATTGTGGCGCTCACCGACTCGGGCTCTACGGCGTTGTGGATGAGTCGCTTCACGATGAACATGCCTATTTATGCCCTCACCACCCGTTTGAGCGCCCAACGCCGCATGGCCATGTACCGCAACGTGCGCCCCTTGCTCATGGACACCGTGGCAGACCGCGACTCGGCCTTGCTGGACGCCGAGGTGCATTTGCGCAAACGCGGCATTGTGCAAACCGGCGACATTTACGCCATCACTTGTGGCGAGCCCATGGGCACACCTGGCGGCACCAACATGCTCAAAATCTGCACGGTATCCTGATAGCGCAGGCGACTCGTTTTGTATACAAAACCGTAACCGCTTGTAACTTTTAGCGGTCGTCGCTCACCGCCACGGGCCAGCGACAGCCCGCGGCAGCGGCTGTTCATGGGTTGTGTTGTGCCTCAGCTGTGTGGCAGTGCTTTGCAGGCGCTTTGCCGGTGCAGCCCCAGCGGGCGCGCTGTTTTCTCACCAACGTGCTGGCGCGTGCAGCCGCCTGCTCCCCCAGTCCCAGGGTCTAGTCCCCGTGAGTTGCAGGCGGCGTTTGTCAGTTCGCCGTCATGCGCCGCCCGATTCGCACCGCTACAATTAGGGTTAACCAGCTATTGGTTACCAAGCGGTTACCAATTGCTTGCATCAGCAACACACCACAAGGACTTGTTATGGCTCTCGTCTCCCTGCGCGAACTCTTAGACCATGCCGCCGAAAACGGCTACGGTATTCCTGCTTTCAATGTGAACAACTTGGAGCAAGTGCAGGCCGTGATGGCTGCGGCTGAAGAGGTGGGCGCGCCCGTGATCTTGCAAGCCAGTGCAGGCGCGCGCAAATACGCAGGTGAGGCATTCATCAAGCACTTGATCCAAGCCGCCGTCGAGGCGCACCCCAACGTGCCGTTGGTGATGCACCAAGACCATGGCCAAAGCCCTGCCATTTGCCAAGGCGCCATCGACTTGGGCTTCTCCTCGGTGATGATGGACGGCTCGTTGCGCGAAGACGGCAAGACCCCCGCTTCGTTTGAATACAACGTCGATGTGACCCGCCAGGTGGTCGATTTGGCGCACAAGGTCGGCGTCACTGTTGAGGGCGAGTTGGGCTGTTTGGGCTCACTGGAAACCGGCGAGGCCGGTGAAGAAGACGGCATTGGTGCCGCCGGTAAGCTCACCATGGAAGAGATGCTCACCGATCCCGAGCAAGCCGCCGAATTTGTGAAGGCTACACAGTTGGACGCCTTGGCCATTGCCATTGGTACCAGCCACGGCGCGTACAAGTTCACGCGCAAGCCCACAGGCGACATTCTGGCCATCAGCCGTGTCAAGGCCATTCACCAGCGCATTCCCAATACGCACTTGGTGATGCACGGCTCCAGCAGCGTGCCACAAGAGCTGTTGGCGCAAATTCGTCAATTTGGCGGCAACATGAAAGAAACCTACGGCGTGCCCGTGGAAGAAATTCAAGAAGCCATCAAGTACGGCGTGCGCAAAATCAACATCGACACCGATATTCGTTTGGCCATGACGGGCGCGGTGCGTCAGTTCATGTTCGAAAACCCCGACAAGTTTGATGCGCGCGAATGGCTCAAGCCCGCGCGTGCGGCTGCACAAGCCATTTGCAAGCAGCGCTACATTGAATTTGGCTGTGAAGGTCAAGGCGCACGCATCAAAGGCGATAATTTGCAGGTGGTTGCCGCGAACTATGCCGCGGGTCGCTTGGCGCAGGTGGTGAACTAAGTTCGCTGCGGCGCACTCGCCCGTGCCCACAAGCGCAGCAAGCCACCACGGCTGCTGCGCTTTTTTTGTGGCCGTTGCCCGTTGCTCAATTTGCCCACACACGCCATGACCACCACTGCCTTGCACACCGCCACGCTCAGCTCTTTACCCTTACTGGCCAGAGGCAAGGTGCGCGACAACTATGCGGTGGGCGACGACCGTTTGCTCATGGTGGCCAGCGACCGCATCAGCGCTTACGACGTCATCATGACCCAGCCCATACCGGGCAAAGGCGCGCTGCTCACGCAAATGGCTTTGTTTTGGTTTGAACAGCTCAAAGACTTGTG
>JANREF010000301.1 GCA_030726195.1 Burkholderiaceae bacterium
TTCCCGCTCACACTAGAAGCATTCCGAGCCGCTGCCGAGGTGATTGACGGCCAGGCTTGAAGACAGGCCGCCTCAACGCAGTGGCTGGCGGTTGGCGGGCGCGTCACTGTTGGCGCGTCCTTCAGAACGGTTGCTAGAGTGACTGACGGATAAAGGGGTTCAGAGATGTAAAGGCTGAGCGGCTTACCCCGGCCTGAGTGGCTTGCAACGCGCATGCGCAGCACTGCAGCGCAACGGCGCTCACGCGTGCAATCGGCTCGCACCATCTGCCACCTGCCACACTGCAGTGGCAACGCACAAGACCGCAGCGGTTCTTGGCAGGGCGCTGATGTGCAACACAGCCCTGCACCACTGCATGTGGCGCACGTCCGACATCATGCCCCTCAGGCGCAGCCTCGGACCCAACCCCAGACCCAACTCCAAGCCAGAGCCTGCGTCAGCCCCCACGTCAGACCCCACGTCAGACCCCAAGCCGCACCACTGCGCGCCAAACCTCAGAGCCGCGCAGTGGCCGTGGTTTACTGCGCAGGCGCAGGTGCGGCGCTGGGTGTTGGAGGGGCGCCTTTGACTTGCGGCATGGCGCGCGGGTAGGTCAGGGCTTGGTCGCGCGCGGTGGCGCTGTTTTGCTGCTGCAGCGCTTCTAGGTAGCGTTGCTTTTGCAAGGTGATGAGGGCTTGCACGTCGCGCTTGAGCGGGTCTACGTCGCCCACCACGCCTTTGAGCGCGCTGACCTCTTTGCCCAGCGATTGAATGGCACCGGCTTGCTTTTTAAGCTGGCCGTCCAAGGCACCCACTTGCTTGACCAAGGCCACACTGCCCTCTTGTATGGACTTGGCAGCCTCTTTGGGCAGGTTGCTCACCAGCGCATTGGACTCGCCCAGAGCGGCTTGCACGCGCGCTTCCAGCTGCGTCTGTGACGCCATCAGTTTTTCTGTGCTCTCGCCTAGGGTGGCCAAGGAGCGGTTCATGGCGTTGATGCCTTCGATGCCGGCGTTGAGGTCCACCACGCGCTTGCCCACGGCCAACAGCATGTCGTCCACTTGGCCAATGCGGCTTTGCAGCGATGCGGCCATGGCAAAGAACACGCCCATGGCCAGCAGCAGCATGCCGCCGGTGACGCCCAGCACGATTTTGCTGTGCAAGGTCGACTTGGTCAGCGATGCGCCCACCACCACGGTGGTGGCGCGCAGCTCATTGGCCAAGCCTGTGGCAACCGTGGCCGAGCGTGCGGCCACATCGGCCGAGTCCAACACCACAGAGCTCAATGCATCCAAGTGGTCTTGCACCTCTTGGCTCAAGCCCACACTGAGTGTGTCTTGCATGTCGTCTTCGTCTTCATCTTGCTCGTCCACGGCTTCCATCGCCACTATGTCGGGGCGCTTTTTACGCGGCAAGCCTTTCAAGCTGCCAGGCGAGAGCTGCATGTCGTCGCTTGCGTCGACCAATTGGGTCTCAATGTCCACACCCGCTTGCGCATCAACAGCCTCAGACTCCTGCGCGGCTGCATCAGCGGCGCTTTGTTCTGGCGTGGCTGCGGGCGGTGTGCTGGCGCTTTGCGCGATCAGGTCTTGCGCCTGCTCAACCGCATCAGATGCGGCTTCAGGTGCGGCGTCGGTTACAGCTTCGGGTGGCGGCGGTGCGGGCTCAAAACCCGCGGCTGCGGCAGTGTTTTTTTCGTTGTCACTCATTGCTTAACTCTCCTAGCCAAATTGGCCATGGTGCGGGACATGGCGCTGCGCGCAGGCGCGCTGCCGTTGTCCGGTTGTGTATCCAAAGGCTTGATGCGTGCCTTCAAGTCTTGATTCACGCGGCGAAGCCGAGCCAGCCTGTCATCAAAATCCAAGCCCTTGGTAGACCAAGCTGCGGCTTGGTTGCCGTGCGCCTTGCTGGCCGACAGACGGCCCTTGTTCACAGCCTCCACCACGTTGGGCGGCATGGGTTTGACCTCCAGCTTTTTTGCTGGGCGCACCACCATGGGGCCGGTCTCGGGCTGCGGCTTGTGTACCGTCGGCACCGCCGTGTTGCCAGTACCCACTTGACGCACCTCTCCCGTGGTGCCGTCGCCCTTGGGCACAGCGGCCTCTCGCCCTGTGCTGCTCACGCGAACAGGACGCGATTTTTGGTTGGCAATGACGGTAGGTTGTTTGGCCATAGTGTTGTGGTGCTGGTGGGTCCTATCAAGCTTTGGGCTTTGGATGTTGCCGTTCAGGTTCAGGGCTTGGCCATGTCGCCACGAACGGAACGCGCCGTTCTTACCCAGTACTCCTTAGGGGATTCGGCAGAAGTTGCAAAAGCTTGTGCCCTCGCTTGGCTGGTGTGTGGGCCTTGCACCACCACCACGTGGCGTTCTTGGTTGCCGCGCTTGACCATATCGACGGCATACAGGCCTTTGAGCTGCGGGTGCTGGGCCATCCACTGCTGGGCTTGGGCTTGGTCTTTGACCGATACATATTGAATGAGCCAATTGCCCTGGGGCAAGCTGCGCACCCAGGCGTTGCCTGCGGCGCTTGCAGAGGCGGGCTTGGGCTTGGCCTGTGCTGTAGGCGCGTCTGGGGCTGCGACCGCTGGCGTTGGGGTGGGCGCGTTTTGGGCGTCGCGTGCCGGTGCAGGTGCAGGTGCGGGTGCAGGCTGAAGTGCGGTTTCAGCGGCAGCCACGACGGCAGGCAGTGCAACGGTGGCAAAGCGCGGGTCATCGGCAAGGGCTGCAACGATGGGGGCGGTGTCACCCGCTGCTGCGCTGGCTAAGCCACGTGCGGTACGGGACAACTGCAAGTCGGTGCGTGCGTCTTGCCACACCGGGTCTACAACAGGCTGGGCCACCACAAACACCGCAGGCAACGCAGGCTCGGGCGATGCTGGCGCTGCCGGTGCCAGCGTTGTGGCTTCTTGCACTTTCAAAGAGCGGGCCAAACGCTCTGTCATGTCCTGCGGCGTTTGTGCTTCAGGTGCTTGCGCGCCGGTTGGTGTGGGTGTTTCAGGCGCTTGTGGCGTTGCGGTTTGCTCGGGTGCGGTGTCGACTGTTGTGCCGGGTGCTGCGCCAGGGGTTGTGTCAATGACGGTTTCGGATGCAGTGTCTGGCGCTATGTCTGATGGTGTGTTTGATGTCGTATCCG
>JANREF010000302.1 GCA_030726195.1 Burkholderiaceae bacterium
GTAGGCGGCTGTATAGGTGGATTGGCGTGCCATGTGATGTCTTTGTTTGCGTTGTTTGCTGTGCTTGCTTTGTTCGCGTTGCGTGGTGTTGGGTGGTGTTGTGCGGCTTTATTTGTCTAAGTTTTTACCAACCATGCGGATCATGAAAATGCCCACAATATTGGCCAAGACCACCGCAAACAACGCACCGGCAGAAGCGACGCCTGCGTCAAAGTTGAGCAGCGCTTGCTTGAAGATCAGGTAAGCCACGTTGGTGCTGGCGTCGCCAGGGCCACCGCCCGTTGTGGTGTAAATTTCGGCAAACACGCTGAGCAAGAAGATGAGTTCAATCATCACGACCACGGCTACAGAGCGGCCCAAGTGTGGGATGTACAGGTAGCGAAACTGCTGAAAGAAGTTGGCGCCGTCCATGCGTGACGCCTCCAACTGCTCTCTGTCCATGCTTTGCAGCGAGGTGATGAAAATCAGTGTTGCAAAGGGCAGCCACTGCCAAGACACCATGAGGATCACCGAGAACAGCGGCAATTCGGTGAGCCAGTCAATGGGCGTCGCCCCAAAGAAAATCCAGACTTGTGCGAGTACACCGTAGATGGGGTTCATCATCATGTTTTTCCACAGCAAGGCGTTCACTGTGGGCATGATGAAAAAGGGCGAAATGAGTAGTATGCGCACCAAGCCGCGCCCGGCCAGAGGCTCGTTGACGAGCAGGGCGATGAGTACGCCACACACAACGGTGATGACAATCACGCTACCCAGCAGTAGCAGTGTGTTCATAACAGCGGCGCCAAATGACGGATCTGTTAAGAAGTATTCGTAGTTCTCAAGCCCAATGAAACCCGACAGTTCAGGTTGTAAAAAGTTGAACTGTATGAGCGAGAAGTAGATGGTCATCACCAGCGGGACGATCATCCATAAGAAGAGCGTGCTGACAGCGGGAGCCATTAACAGGCGAGGAAGCGTGCGTTTCATAGCGGACCACCCAGTTGGGCAAAACTGATGCGCAATAGCCTGCGTTGAGGGCTTGGCGCGGTAGGTATCAAGGGCTTAAAAATTAAGGCTAAAACGTCGAGCAAAGGCATGGTCAACAACGAGGAAAGCGGGGTCCGCCCGCGAAGGCAGACCCCACTTGTGACGGCTTACTTGTAGTAGCCGGCCTTCTTCATTTGACGCTCGGCAGCCACTTGGCTGGCCTTCAATGCGGCGTCAATGGAGCTCTTGCCCGCCAGTGCAGCACTCATTTGCTGACCCACTGTGGTACCAATGGCTTGGAACTCAGGGATGGCCGCAAACTGCACACCAACGTATGGGCTCTTTG
Organism: Burkholderiaceae bacterium; assembly: GCA_030726195.1. Classification (GTDB taxonomy): domain Bacteria; phylum Pseudomonadota; class Gammaproteobacteria; order Burkholderiales; family Burkholderiaceae_C; genus RS62. The sequence goes on from JANREF010000302.1 coordinate 1,316, forward strand.
GCAGCGTGGAGTCGCTGGGGTTGGCAGAGTCGATGGCCATCTTCTCGGCTGGTGCAAAACGAGCAGCTTTTACAAAGTTAGCGTTTGCGTACGTGCTCTTGCGTGTACCGGTTGGCACAGCGCCCCAGCCGTTGGTCTTGGCAACCAGCTCGATGTAGTCTTTTGAAGTGGCCCATGTGACAAACTTCTGAGCAGCATCAACTTTCTTGGAGCCTGATGGCACAGCCAGCGCCCACGCCCACAGCCAGTTGGCACCCTTAGGTGTTACGGCTGTTGGTGCTTGCGCAAACGCCATTTGATCAGCGACTTGTGACTGCTTGGGGTCGCTCACGAACGATGCTGCAATGGTTGCGTCAACCCACATGCCGCACTTGCCTGAGTTGGTCAGTGCCAAAATTTCGTTGAAGCTGTTGGCAGCAGAGCCGGGAGGGCCGTACTTGGTGAGCATGTCAACGTAGAACGTAACAGCGTCTTTCCAAGGCTTGCTTTCCAACTGTGGCTTCCAGTCCATGTCAAACCACTGGCCACCAAACGTGTTCACCATGGTTGAAATGAGGGCCATGTTGTCGCCCCAGCCTGGCTTGCCGCGCAAGCAAATGCCATACACGCCATTCGCAGGGTCGTGGATCTTGGCGGCGAGGTCTCTAATTTGGGTCCATGTTGGACGGTCTGGCACAGACACGCCGGCCTTGTCAGCCAAGTCCTTGCGGTACATCAGCATGGAGCTTTCGCCGTAAAACGGTGCCGCAAACAACTTGCCGTCTACAGACAGGCCACCGCGCATGGCGGGCAACAAGTCATCAACGTCGTAGGCTGCGTCGGTCTTGAGCTCTTGCAACCAGCCTTTTTTGCCCCAGATCGGGGTTTCGTACATGCCAATGGTCATCACATCGAACTGACCGCCTTTGGTGGCGATGTCGGTGGTCACGCGCTGGCGCAACACGCCTTCCTCAAGGGTGACCCACTTGAGTTTGATGTCTGGGTTGGCTTGCTCGAAATGCTTGCTGAGTTTTTGCATCTCGATCATGTGGCCGTTGTTCACAGTTGCGACCACCAATTCGGTCGCGGCTTGTGCCATACCTGCAGTCATGAGGGCTGCGGTAAGGGCTGAGGCAATACGTAATTTCACTGCTATCTCCTGAGGGTTTTGGGTTTGCATACAGGTCTCATAACGACGAAAGCGCCGTTGATGAAGTGTGCGTTTGTGCCTCCCCTCGGTTTGATATGCGCCGCAAATTGCTCGATACTTTTATGTCATATATACCCTAGTATTTTCCCTAGTAAACGCTTTAAAGTTTAGGTTCTGCTTGATTTGAACACTTTGGCGCAAGGCTTGGCGATCTTCCACACTGCCCCCTAAGCTGCTTCCCTGCTGCTTTTCATTGGTATTTGCGTTGCATTTACGCTGCGTTCAAACCACCTCCAAACGCGGGGGCACGTCAGGCCATGCCTGCATGTGCAGGCGCTTGCAAGCCCGCCACTGCACCCAGGTGCCCCAGATTGTTCACGTGCGTTAAGGCGTGTTAAGGCGTGTTGAGGTGCGGTGAAGTGAAGTGAAGTGTGGTCAATCGCGAGCTCATACCGCAGGCGGCAGCGCCACAGCCGTGCTGAATTTGGCGCGTTTCAGGCTGAAAAACGCTTTCACGTTGCGTACGTTGGCGTGGGCGGTAAACAGTGTTTGAGCCATGGCCAAGTAGGCTGGCATGTCGGCGGCCTGCACCACCAAACAAAAATCCGGCCCCGGGCTGGTGCGGTAGCACTGCTGCACGCCGGCGTGGGCGCACACCATGGCCTCGA
>JANREF010000303.1 GCA_030726195.1 Burkholderiaceae bacterium
GCGCCAATCATTTCAGAGGCAAACAGGATGTTGTCCACGGGAATCACTTTGGTGAGCAGGTCTATGCCGGGCTGGTGGTAGACGCAGGTGTCGAAGAAGATGTTGTTGAGCAAGTGGTCTTCCAAGAGCGGCTTCTTCATTTCCTGCGCCAAGCCCCTGAAGCGACCCCAGTGGTAGGGCACCGCACCGCCACCGTGGGGGATGAGGAACTTGAGGGTGGGGAAGTCTTTGAACAAGTCGCCGGTTAAGCACTGCATGAAGGCGGTGGTGTCAGCGTTGAGGTAGTGCGCACCCGTGGTGTGGAAGCAGCTGTTGCAGCTGGTGGAGACGTGAATCATGGCGGGTATGTCGTATTCGGCCATTTTCTCAAACACGGGGTACCACGACTTGTCGGTCAACGGGGGGCTGGTCCAGTGGCCGCCGCTGGGGTCTGGGTTGAGGTTGATGCCTACAAAGCCGTAGTCTTTCACGCAGCGCTCGAGCTCGGGGATGCAGGTCGCAGGGTCTACGCCGGGCGACTGCGGCAGCATGGCTGCGCCAATGAAGTTGTCCGGGAACAGCTGGGCCACGCGGGCGCACAGCTCGTTGCAAATGGCTGCCCAGGTGCTGGAGGTGTTGAAGTCGCCAATGTGGTGGGCCATGAAGGAGGCGCGGGGGCTGAACACGGTCAGGTCGCTGCCGCGCTCTTTCATTTTGGCCAGTTGGTTGGTTTCAATCGATTCGCGCAGCTCGTCGTCGCTGATCTTGAGGCTGCGGGGGTCGGCGATGACGCTGGGGTCGGTGAGGGACTTGATTTGCAAGTCGCGCCACTCGCCCAGTGCGGCAGGGGCGGTGGTGTAGTGGCCGTGTACGTCAATGATCAAAGGTGGGCGGCTCATGCGTGGTCCTTGGGGTGTGATGGGTAGGGGGTGAAGGTTGGGAGAGCGCGTGCAGACAATTGAATTTGCAGTATTCGGTGCAGCGGTTTCGGTTGGCGGCTTCGTTACAGCGGGGTTGCATAGCGGTGGGGCAGAGGGGTTTTAGGCAGGCGTCATACCTTGTGCTCGTTTGGCCGCATCGGCGTTGGGGCTGGCCAAGTAGGCCAGCAAGTGGGCACTGCGCTCAGGCTGCTGGGCGCTGCACAGCACACAGGCGCTGAACACGGTGGTGATTTGTATGTCATCGGGCAGTGGCCCGGCAATGGTGATGCCGCTCACGTTGAGCAACTCGCTGAGCTGCTGGAAACCTAGCGCAGCTTGCCCGCTGGTGATCACGCTGGCCACGGGCGTGCCCGGCGGTGGGGTGATGGTGCGCTGGGCCATGACCTGGGCAATACCCCAACGCTCAAACAACTGGGCCAAGGCCACGCCGCTGGGCCCTGTGGAGTAACTGATGCTGGGAGCGGCTAAGACGGCGGCTTTGACGGCGGCCTCGTTGCTCAGGTCGGGTAGGGCGCTGCCTGCGCGCACGGCCACGGCAACGCCGCTGCGCACCAAGGGGGTGACGCTGTTGGCCTGTGCATGGCCGCTGGCGACCAGTTTGGCAATGGCGTCGCTGCCAAGCACGGCCACGTCAAACGCCTCGTTGGCTTGCACACGCTTGAGGGCGTCCACGCCGCCAATGGACAGCATGTCGACCGCTTGGCCACTGGCTAGTTGGTAGCTGGCCAACAGCTGTGCCAACAAGGCGCGCGTGGCCATGGAGGAAATGCCTTGCAATGGCGCCAGTGCTTGAGGTGTGTGCATGGGCCTGAGTATGGGGGGCGGACACTATGCGATCAATAGCATATCCAGTCTTTCTGATATGCTGAAAAAGTATTTCTGGGGTGAGGCTGCGCCATGCTGAATGGGTGGCCTATCGCGCCATGGTGCTAGGGGCGGGGTTGGTATTTGGCTTGGCAGGTGGTGGTGTGGCCGGTTGGTGTGCCTTCTATCGCTCTATTCCTATTTCCCCTCTTCCTTTCTGTGTATGTCGGCTGTTGTATCTCGCTAGGGGCGTGTGATGGATTTGAAGCAACTCACTTATTTCGAGCGCGTGGCCGAGCTGGGCAGCTTCACCAAGGCGTCGCAGGCCTTGGGTATAGCCCAGCCCGCGTTGTCGCGCCAGGTGCGGGCCTTGGAGGTGGAGTTGCGCCAAACCTTGTTGCTGCGCAACGGGCGCGGCGCGGTACTGACCGAGGCGGGTGAGCTGCTGCTGGAGCACACGCGCGGCATTTTGTACCAAGTGGAGCGCGCCCGCCAAGCGCTGACGGGCGCGCGCGATACGCTGTCGGGGCGCGTGGTGCTGGGCATGCCACCCAGCGTGGCACGCAGTGTGGCCATACCGCTGCTGCGCGCATTCAAGACCCATTTGCCGCATGCACAGTTGCGCATCACCGAGGGGTTGTCCAAAGCCATGCAGGCACAGCTGCTGGACGGTCAAATCGATGTGGCCCTGCTGTACAACGCCTCGCCTGAGCAAACGTTAGACGTGGACGTACAGCTGCTGTGCACCGAGGCCTTGGTGTTGGTGCAGGCCAAGCACGGGCCGGATACGACGCTGGGTGATGCTGCCGCCCGGGTTGATGCTGCGACGCAGGGTGACGCTGCAACGCTGGACCACACGCCCATAGACTTGCCCGCACTGAGCCAGATGCCGCTGTTGATCCCCAGCCGCCCCAATGCCCTGCGCGTGCAGCTGGAGGCGGCACTCATGGCCGAGGGCTTGACACCCACCATTGCCTTGGAGGTGGACGGCGTGAACGCCATCATCGACTTGGTGGCCGACGGTGCGGGGGCTGCCGTGCTGGCCATGCACGCTGTCACCAGCTCGGGCAAAGCCCATGCCTTCACCACAAGGCCTGTACACGCTGGCGGGGCACGCGGCCAAAATGGGCGGCCCATGACGGTGTCCTTGCACTTGGCCATCAGCAACAGCCGAGCCACCACACCCACCCAGCAAGCCGCCATGGTGGTGCTGCGCGAGGTGGTACAGGCGGTGCTGGCGGGCTAAGGCTTGGGCAAAGCGGTTGCTAGGGCGGTTGGTAAGGCGTGCGTCAGGGGTGAAAGACGGTGTGGCGTGCTCATGCAGCCGGGTGGGTCGCTTGGGCCCTGTTGGGCTTCTGACGGATTTTTCAGCGC
>JANREF010000304.1:0-1259 GCA_030726195.1 Burkholderiaceae bacterium
AAAGAGCGCTTGCAAGGCTACTTCAAAGGCACAGGCAAAGCAGTGCTGGTTGAGCCACATGCGCTGCTCACCCAGGCCAGCCGCCTGCCCGGCCTAGACGGCGCCAAAATGAGCAAGAGTTACCACAACACCATTGCCATACGCGAAGACAAGGCCAGCATTGAGACCAAACTCAAACGCATGCCCACAGATCCCGCCCGCGTGAAGCGCACCGACGCTGGCGACCCCGAGCGATGCCCCGTATGGCAATTCCACAAAGTCTATTCAGACGCGCCCACACAAGCATGGGTGCAACAGGGCTGTACAAGCGCCGGCATTGGCTGCTTGGATTGCAAACAGCCCATCATCGACGCCGTGCTGCGCGAGCAGCAACCCATGCTTGAGCGCGCTCAACCTTATGTGGACAATCCCAAACTGGTGCGCGACATCGTGGACGCGGGCACCGACAGAGCACGCCAAGTCGCACGTGCCACCATGGTCGACGTACGGGCCGCAATAGGGCTAAACTACTAACTCGTGCGCTAGAAAGTGCCCATTTTGGCAACTTGATAACAATGTATGCTATCAACCTGTACGATAATCACTAGGTATCAGTGCACCATCTGAGGTTTGCACGAAGCCCAGTCGGCGAGCAATCGCCGTTCAACTCGGAAAGAACAATATGAGCATTCTCGTCATCGACGACCATCCCCTGATGCGTGAAGCCGTGGTCATGTTGCTGCGCCGCTTGCGCACAAAGGCCAGCATCATCGAACTCGACCGCTTGGCAGTCGTGAACCAAGCCATTACCGAACACGGCACACCCGAGTTGGTTTGTTTGGACTTGAAGCTACCCGATACCAATGGTGTATCCGGCGTGCGCGAATTGCGCCGCTTGTTGCCAGACACGTCGCTAATTGTTTTGTCTGCGTCTCCCGCGACCGACTACTCAGACTTGGCCCTCGAAGCCGGTGCTGACGCCTACGTTGAAAAGTCGCTGGGTGCGGCACACATTGGCAAAGTCTTGAAAGAATTTTTGGAGGACGATGCCGAGGAAGACGAAAACGGCCCGACCATTCCAGAAAAACTGTCCAAGCGCCAAAAGCAATTGCTGGTCATGCTGGACCGTGGCTTGAGCAACCGCGACATCGCGGAATCCCTGTCCATCAGCGAGCACACCGTCAAGGTGCACCTGTGGCGCCTGTTCCGACGCCTCAATGTGAAAAGCCGCTCACAAGCCAGCCACTTGGCGCGCACAGCTGGTTTGATCGACTACTGAT
>JANREF010000304.1:1359-3085 GCA_030726195.1 Burkholderiaceae bacterium
GCCTACAAAGCCACCTCGGTGCCATCTTGCATGGCCACTCAGGTGGCTTTTTTGTGACCCAACGCGTCACCAACGCGCTGGTTTCACGGCCATGCGCGCTGTGCAGCGCCGCCGCCCTGATACAATTTTTGCACTGGACCGCAGGAGGGATGGCAGAGTGGTCGAATGCGCCGGATTCGAAATCCGGTATACGGTTTTTGCCGTATCGAGGGTTCAAATCCCTCTCCCTCCGCCAGTGACTTCTTTCAACATGTCAACATCTCAATCCTTGAAACGCCCGCGTGCAAGTGGTCGTTCTGGTTGAAGATTGATCTGATTAAAGATTGATCTAATTGAATGTTGTCGTCCAAGTATTCCCCAGATCTTTCCTTGATCTTTCCTAGGTCTTGAAGAAAGTCACCCTTTGACGGGGTACTCGAACTGTTGAGACGGCGTTTTGCTGCAAGCTAAGTTAGCGCCCAAACCCCACCAAATGCTCGACCTCGGCCCTAACGCCAATCCATTCGCCAATGTGGTGGTTGTGGTGGCTGGGCACCAAGGCCTTGACCTGTTGGCCAGACGCCAAGCGCAGGGTGTACAGAAACGTGGAGCCTCTGAAGACCTTGTGCTCTATGCACGCCTTGGTGGGTGCGTCGTCGTCGTGCACGATGTCATCGGCGCGCAACAGCAGGCTGATGCCGTCGCTAGGTACCGCACCGTTGGTGTCGTTGAACACTTGGTCTCGCAAGCCGCCCAACAAGTGGTCGGCCTGTGCCGCTGTTGCCACGTCCACAAACACGCCCTGCCCTGTGAAGCTGGCGACGAACTTGGTGCGGGGGTTGTGGTACAGCTCGTAAGGAGCGTCCCACTGGTGCAACTCGCCTTGGTTCATCACGCCCACGCGGTCGCCCACGGCAAAGGCCTCGAGTTGGTCGTGTGTGACGAACAAGGCGGTGGCGTTGGCGGTTTTTAAAATGGCGCGCAAGTCACCGGCCAAACGCTCGCGCAGATCGGTGTCTAGGTTTGAAAATGGCTCATCCAACAGCAACAGCTGTGGCTTGGGTGCCAGCGCCCTGGCCACGGCCACACGTTGCTGCTGCCCGCCAGACAGCTCGTGCGGCATGCGCTGGGCCAAGTCACCCAGGCGCACCAACTCCAGCACCTCTTGCACACGCTGAGCGCGTGCGCTCGGGGCCCATGCATCGATGCCAAAGGCAATGTTTTGTGCCACGCTGAGGTGCGGGAACAAGGCGTAGTCTTGAAACACCATGCCCACCCGGCGTTGCTGTGGTGCCAGGTGTGTGCTGGTGCTGCTGACGAGCTCGCCGCCAATGTGTATCTCGCCGGCGCTCACACGCTCCAGCCCAGCGACTGCACGGATCAAGGTGGTTTTGCCGCATCCCGACGGCCCCATGAGCACACCCAACTCGCCTGCAGCCAGGGGCAAGCTCACGTGGTGAACCACTGGCTGATCGCGCCCAGGGAAGGTGATGTGTACGTTGTTGAGTGCGAGGTGCATGTGGCGCATTGTAAGAAATCAGCGGCGGCGCGCAGCTTCTAGCAGACATGCGGCCATGCAAGCATTGAGGAGATAGCCAAGCGCCCGACAGGTATGGCCAAGCTTTCTACAATCAACGCAAAGCGAGAACTACTATTTTGACCCCCATCCTTCGTTTGCTAAGCCTCATACCACTGCTCATACTGGCCACGCCCATTGCCAGTATTGGTTTGTCGTGGGTGGGTATCA
>JANREF010000305.1 GCA_030726195.1 Burkholderiaceae bacterium
AGACCGTGCAGGTCATCCCACACGTCACCAACGAAATCCAAGACTTCGTCAAGCGCGGCGCGGGCTATGGCACCCCTGAGGCGGTGGATGTGGCCATCGTCGAAATCGGCGGCACGGTGGGCGACATCGAGTCGCTGCCGTTTTTGGAAGCCGTGCGCCAGCTCAGCCTGCGCATGGGCCCCAACATGGCCGCCTTTGTGCACCTGACCTACCTGCCCTGGATTCCAACTGCTGGCGAACTCAAAACCAAGCCCACACAGCACACGGTTCAAAAGCTGCGCGAAATTGGCATCCAGCCTGACGCCTTGTTGTGCCGTGCCGACCGCTCCATTCCTGAAGAAGAGCGCGAGAAAATTTCTCTGTTCACCAACGTGGCGCAATGGGGCGTGATCTCCATGCCCGACGTGGACACCATCTACAAAGTGCCGCGCTTGCTACACGAGCAAGGCCTGGACGGCCTCATTTGCGACAAGCTGCGCTTGAACACACCGCCGGCCAACCTGCAACGCTGGGACAGCTTGGTGCGCGAAGTGGCCAACCCACAAGGCGAGGTCAGCATTGCCATGGTGGGCAAATACGTGGACTTGTCCGACAGCTACAAGTCGGTCAATGAAGCCCTGCGCCACGCCGGTCTCAAAAACCACCACAAGGTCAACATTTCATATGTGGATTCCGAAACCATCACCGCAGGCAACGTGCAGCAGCTGGCAGCCTACGACGCTATTTTGGTGCCGGGCGGCTTTGGCGCGCGTGGCGTAGAAGGCAAAATTTCCACGGCCAAATTTGCGCGCGAAGGTCATGTGCCCTACTTGGGCATTTGCTTGGGCATGCAAGTTGCCACCATTGAGTTTGCGCGCCACGTGGCCGGTTTGACAGACGCCAACTCCACCGAGTTTGACCCGACAACCACCACCCCCGTCATCGCACTGATTGACGAGTGGCTAGACGCCGATGGCTCGATTCAAAAACGCAACGAGCGCTCAGACCTAGGCGGCACCATGCGCTTGGGCGCGCAAAGCTCCGACGTGGCCAAAGGCTCTGTAGCCCACAGCATTTACGGCGATGTGGTTACCGAACGCCATCGCCACCGCTACGAAGCCAACGTCAACTACCTAGATACCTTGCGCCAAGCGGGCTTGGTCATCTCAGCACTCACACAACGTGAACAGCTCACAGAAATTGTGGAGTTGCCCACCACAGTGCACCCTTGGTACGTGGGCGTTCAGTTCCACCCCGAGTTCAAGTCCACGCCGTGGGATGGCCATCCGCTGTTCAACGCGTTCATCAAAGCGGCCATCACACACAAGGCCAGCAAGCAAGGCGAACCCGCCCAGAAGGTTGCATCATGAAACTGTGTCACTTTGAAGCCGGCTTAGACAAGCCGTTTTTTCTCATCGCCGGGCCTTGCGTGATCGAATCCGAGCAACTGCAAATGGACACCGCCGGCACCCTCAAAGAGATTGCCGACGAGTTGGGTATCCCCTTCATTTTCAAAAGCAGCTTTGACAAAGCCAACCGCTCCAGTGGTGCTACCTTTCGTGGCCCCGGCATGGACGCGGGCTTGGCCATCTTGGCCAAGGTCAAACAAACGCTCAACGTTCCTGTACTCACCGATGTGCACGACATAGGTCAAATTGCCGAAGTCGCCAGCGTGGTGGACGTGCTGCAAACACCGGCCTTTTTGTGCCGCCAGACCGACTTCATCCGTGCAGTGGCCCAAAGCGGCAAGCCCGTCAACATCAAAAAGGGCCAGTTCCTAGCGCCGCATGACATGAAAAACGTCATCGACAAAGCCCGCGCCGCCGCCGTTGAAGCCGGACTAGACCCCGACAGCTTCATGGCCTGCGAGCGCGGTGCCAGCTTTGGCTACAACAACCTCGTGTCAGACATGCGCAGCCTGTCCATCATGCGCGAGACCGGCGCACCCGTGGTGTTTGACGCCACGCACAGCGTGCAACTGCCTGGCGGCCAAGGCACCAGCAGCGGCGGCATGCGTGAAATGGTGCCCGTGTTGTCACGTGCAGCCGTAGCCGTGGGTGTTGCGGGCTTGTTCATGGAAACACACCCCAACCCCGCACAAGCCATGAGCGACGGCCCCAATGCTGTTCCGCTCAAGCACATGCGCGCTTTGCTTCAGACCTTGGTCAACTTAGACCGCGTGACCAAAGCATCACCGTTTTTAGAGAACGACTTCAACTGACACAGCCTGAAGTTGTACCCGCAGTTTTAATTTTCAATTCACTCCAAAGGGAAGTTTTATGAGCGCCATTGTTGATATCGTCGCCCGCGAAATACTGGATAGCCGCGGCAACCCCACCGTTGAATGTGACGTGTTGCTAGAGTCTGGCGTGATGGGCCGCGCTGCCGTGCCGTCTGGCGCCTCCACTGGTGTGCGCGAAGCCATTGAGCTGCGCGATGGCGACAAAAGCCGCTACCTGGGCAAGGGCGTACTCAAAGCAGTTGACAACATCAACACCGAAATTTCAGAAGCCGTCATCGGTCTGGACGCCTCAGAGCAGGCTTTCCTAGACAAGACGCTCATCGACTTGGACGGCACCGACAACAAGAGCCGCCTGGGTGCCAACGCCACATTGGCCGTATCCATGGCCGTGGCCCGCGCAGCAGCCGAAGAGGCGGGCCTGCCCCTGTACCGCTACTTTGGCGGCATGAGCGGCAGGCAGCTGCCCGTGCCCATGATGAACGTGGTCAACGGTGGTGCACACGCCAACAACAACCTCGACTTGCAAGAGTTGATGATCATCCCCGTTGGCGCGCCCACCTTCCGCGAAGCCCTGCGTTGGGGCGCTGAGGTGTTCCACGCGCTCAAGAAAATTCTGCACGACAAAGGCATGAGCATCGCCGTGGGCGACGAAGGTGGCTTTGCCCCCAACGTGCCCAACCACGAAGCCGCCATCCAAATGATTTTGGACGCCATCCACGCCGCAGGCTACACACCCGGTGAGCAAATCGCGCTGGGTCTGGACTGCGCGGCCAGCGAGTTCTACAAAGACGGCCAATACTGCTTGGAAGGCGAAGGCCTCAAGCTCAGCGCTCAAGAGTGGACCGACATGCTCGCGAC
>JANREF010000306.1 GCA_030726195.1 Burkholderiaceae bacterium
GAGACGCTGTCTAAGCTGATGCAGTCTACCGGGCAGGCGGGTATGCACAGCTCGCAGCCTGTGCAGGCGCTCTCTATCACCGTGTGCATGGCCTTGTTGGTGCCCACAATGGCGTCAACCGGGCAGGCTTTGATACACAGTGTGCAGCCAATGCACCACGCTTCGTCGATGATGGCAACCGTGACAGGGCCTTCTATGCCGTTGTTGTCATTGAGTGGGCGAGCCACTTGCTGTGTGATGCTGGCCAAGCGCGCCACGCCCTCAGCGCCGCCGGGCGGACATTGGTTGATGTCCGCCTCACCAGCGGCAATGGCCTGGGCGTAGGACAGGCAGTCCGGGTAGTCGCAGCGTGTGCACTGCGTTTGCGGCAATGCTTGGTGAATGCGTGCGACCAAATCCTGCATATGCAAATCGCAGTTTTTGTGCGGCCGGCGCTTAGGGCGCGCGCTTGGCCGGCACCGCTTTTTTAGTGCCTGCTTGTTGGGCAACAACCGGCTTGGCTGCAAGCTTCTTAGCCACAGTCTTTGGAGCGGTTTTTGTAGCGGTTCTTGTAGCAGTTTTTGTAGCAGTTTTTGTAGCAGTCTTTGCCTTATTGGCCGCTACCTTCTTAGCTGCTACTTTTGGCGCTGCCGTTTTGTTAGCAGCCACTTGAACCGCCTTGGCGGCCGATGCAGCTGTTTGTGCCGCTGCCGAGGCCGCAGGCCCGGCGACCTTGGTCATGGCGCCACGGCCAACCGCGCGCGAGCCTTGTGCCAGTTGTATGAAGGCCTGCACCTCTGGGTACACCACATTGCGCCAGCGGCTGCCCGCAAAAATGCCGTAGTGGCCCGCACCCTTCACTTCGATGTGGCGGCGTTTGTCTTTGGCAATGCCAGAGCACAGGTCTTGCGCAGCTTCGGTTTGGCCAGAGCCTGAAATGTCGTCTAGTTCGCCCTCAATCGTGAGCAAGGCGCAGCCTTTGATGTCGGCTGGGCGCACGCGCTCCAGCACACCATCTGGATTGGCCACATCCCATGTGCCTTCTACCAAGCTGAACTGCTGGAACACCACGTCAATGGTTTCCAAGTAGTAGTCGGCGTCCATGTCGAGCACGGCGTTGTATTCGTCGTAGAACTTGCGGTGCTGCTCGGCGCTGGCTTCGTCGCCTTGCATGAGTTGCTCGAAGAAGTCGTAGTGGCTTTGCGCGTGGCGGTCGGGATTCATGGCCACAAAACCCGTGTGCTGCAAAAAGCCTGGGTACACGCGTCGCCCAGCGCCTGCAAACGTGGGCGGTACGCGGTAGATCACATTGTTTTCAAACCAAGCCAAGTCGCGGTTGGTGGCCAATGTGTTGACGGCGGTTGGGCTGCGGCGTGCGTCTATGGGGCCGCCCATCATGGTCATGGACAAGGGCAGTTTTTCGCCGCGCGAGGCCATGAGCGACACGGCAGCCAGAACAGGCACCGTGGGCTGGCACACGCTCATCACGTGGCAGTCGCCGTATTGGTCTTGCAAGTCACGGATGAACTCTTGCACGTAGTTGATGTAGTCGCTCAGGTGGAATTCACCGTCTTCCAGCGGCACCAAACGGGCATTGCGCCAGTCGGTGATGAACACTTTGTGGCCCTTGAGCATGGACTTGACGGTGTCACGCAGCAGCGTGGCGTAGTGGCCAGACAGGGGGGCGACGATCAACACGGCGGGCTGGTTGACCATTTTGGCCAAGGTCGCTTCGTTGTCACTGAAGCGCTTGAAGCGGCGCAGTTCACAAAAAGGCTTGTCCTTCACCACACGTTCGCTGATGGCGACTTCCACGCCGTCAACCTCAACGGTTTGTATGCCGAAGGTGGGTTTTTCGTAGTCTTTGCCGAGGCGGTACAGCAATTCGTAGCCTGCAGCCATGCGCTGAGCCAAGGGTGATGCACCCAAGGGAGCCGTGGGGTTGGCGTACAGCTTGGCAGTTGCTTGGGCAAACTCAGCGAACGGCTCCATTAGGGCGCGTTGTGCGTCATAGATTTGGTAAAGCATGCGGACCTCTTTAGTAAATTGCTGCAGTGCAATATAACAGGCTACGCCCTGTCTGAACAGCGGCTTGTGTGGCGCAGGCAGCGCTTGTGTTGCAAAGCTGCTGCGAAGGCCACCCCCAAATCGCTGAAACGTTTACAAAACGGCTGCAATCGCCTTGCACACGTAGTCGATGTTGCCGCTGTTGAGCGCGGCGACGCACATGCGACCGGTATCGGTGCCGTACACGCCAAACTCGCTGCGCAGGCGCACCATTTGGTCTTTGCTCAGGCCGGAGTAGCTGAACATACCAATTTGAGTGGTGATGAAGCTCATGTCCTGTGTCACACCAGCGGCTTTGAGGCCGTCTACCAGCTGTTGGCGGCTGGCTTTGATGCGCTCGCGCATTTGTGTGAGCTCTTGCTCCCACAGTTCGCGCAGCTCTGGCGTGCCCAACACGGTGGCCACGGTCGCGCCGCCGTGTGTGGGTGGGTTGGAGTAGTTGGTGCGGATGGTGATTTTGAGCTGACTCATCACGCGGTCGGCCTCGGCCTTGTCGGTACACAACACGCTCAGTGCACCCACGCGCTCGCCGTATAGGCTAAAGCTCTTGGAGAACGAGGTGGACACAAAAAAGGTCAGGCCTGCGTTGACGAACTGCTGCACCGCTGCGCCGTCTTGCGCAATACCGTAACCAAAGCCTTGGTAGGCCATGTCCAAGAAGGCCACCAACTCGCGGGTCTTGACCGCTTGCACCACTTGCGCCCACTGCTCAGGCGTGATGTCGTAGCCAGTCGGGTTGTGGCAGCAAGCGTGCAACACCACAATGGTGCCTGCCTGCGCTGCATTCAGTGCGGCCAACATGCCGTCGAAGTTGATGCCGCGCTTGGCAGCATCGTAGTAGGGGTAGCTCTCTACCGCAAAGCCCGCTGCGCTGAACAACGCGCGGTGGTTCTCCCAGCTGGGGTCGCTGATGAGCACTGTGGCGTTGGGGTTCAAGCGCTTCAAAAAGTCCGC
>JANREF010000307.1 GCA_030726195.1 Burkholderiaceae bacterium
CGCGCTTTAAACGCCCGCGCCGTTCAAGAAAAAACACACCGTGTCGATACTTTCCTTACAGAAAACTGCCAGAATTAAAAACGCTCCCAGTGAGCGCGTGGCGCGCAATGCCACAAGGCGTGCGCCCAGCGCGCTTTCATGACCAACGCACATCAACGAGATCACACGCATGGATATCGCAACGATTATCGGATTCGCGGCCACCTTCGGCCTCATCATCATGGCGATGGGTGACCCAGCACCGTTCATCGACATGCCGTCGGTGTACATCGTGATTTTGGGCACGCTCACCGCCGTGTTGGCGCGCAGCACCATTCCAGAATTCATAGGCGTGTTCGGCGTCGCGTTGAAAACGGTCAAGTACAAAATCGACAAACCAGAAGAGCTGATCGAGCAGCTGGTAAACCTAGGCACCATCGCACGCAAAGACGGCATGATCGCGCTGGAGGGCCAAGACATTGCCAACCCGTTTTTGGCCAAGGGCATTCGCATGCTGGTGGACGGCACTGAAGGCAGCATGATCAAGAGCTCGCTGGAACGTGAAATGGACATGATCAAGAAGCGCAACGGCGAAGGCATGGCCTTCATCGCGTCTGCCCAAGAAATCGCGCCCGCTATGGGCATGATTGGCACGCTGGTGGGCTTGGTGCTGATGTTGGGCAACATGAGTGACCCCAAATCCATTGGTCCATCCATGGCGGTGGCGCTGCTGACCACGCTGTACGGCGCGGTGGTGGCCAACGTGATTTGTATTCCACTGAACCAAAAACTGGCCAAGCACGACGCGGCCGAAGCGCTCAACCACGAGCTGATCATTGAAGGCGTGATGTTCATTCAAAGCGGCGGCAACCCCCGCATGCTCACCGACTTGCTCATCTCATTTGTAGACCCCAAGGCCCGCGCCAAGTTGGAGTCGGCAGCTGCCTAACAAGCCAGCCCCGCCCGCACCGCACCTCGCCCCTTATTGCATTACAGATTGATTAGCCGTGGCCACTGAAGCAACCCCTACCGACGACGAAGCCGCTGCAGCCGCTGGCGCTGAGACAGCCGCGGCACAGGCGGTTGAGGAAGCGGCGCCCGTAGCGCCCTTGGCGCCGCCAGAGCCCGAATGCCCCAAATGCGAAGAGTGCCCGGAGTGCAAGGCCGGTGCGCCCGCGTGGATGGCCACGTTTGCCGACATGGCCACGTTGCTCATGGCGTTTTTCGTGCTGATTTTGTCGTTTGCGGAAATGAACGTACCCAAGTTCAAGCAAATCAACGGCTCGTTGAAAAACTCGTTTGGTGTGCAACGCATCATTCCCGTGGTCGAGTCGCCCAAGGGCACCAGCATCATTGCGCAAAGCTTCAGCCCCGCCATTACTGAGCCCACACCCCTAGAAAACGTCAAACAAGAGACCACGGACGATCGCAAAGAAAACCCTGTCCTCAAAACCGACGACGGCCCCGGCAGCAAAGGCGCCAAAGAGGCCGCCGACAAGGTGGCGCAGGCTTTGGCCAACGAAGTCGCATCGGGTCAGGTAGAGGTGACCACTGAAAACGGCAAAGTCGTGGTCATCGTAAACAACACGCCCGGCGGCGGCGGCGCTGGCGCAGCAGGCGCCCAACAAGGTGGCGCTAGCGCCTCTGGCGAGCAAGCTGGCGGCGCAGGTGCGCAAGGCGCAGCAGCCGGTGGTGCATCTGCCACGGGCGCACAAGCAGGCGGTGCGTCAGCCGCCGGTGCGGCCTCGGGTGGCTCGGCCGCCCAAAACACGCAAGCTGGCGGCAGCGCAGCGCAAGGCCAGTCGCAAGGCGGCGCGGTGTCACAAGCCACCATCGACTTGTATGCCAAAGTGGCACAGGCACAGGCACAGGTTGGCACACCCGTTGAAGTGCGCGACGCCACGGCCAGCACCAAAGCCGGCAACGACAGCGGTGGCGGCGTAGGCCCCGCGAGCAAGGCGCAAACCGACAATGAATTCGCCCGTATCCGCAAAGAGTTGGCCAAAGAGATTGAAGCGGGCAAAGCGGAAGTGGAACGTGATGGTGCAAAAATCATCATCCGACTGGCCGAGCAAGGCTCGTTCAACTCCGGCTCTGCAGATTTGCAACCAGGCTTTACCGCTGTGCTCAACAGCGTGGGCAAGTCTATTGCCAGCAGCACAGGACGCATCTTCATTGAAGGTCACACCGACAACGTACCCGTTGTGTTCAATGACCGCTTCAAGTCCAACTGGGACTTGTCCGGCGCGCGCTCCGGTGCTGTGGCCGACTACCTGACCGCCAGAGCCGGTGTGCCCGAAGGTCGCATGAGCGTGAGCGGCTTTGCCGACACACGCCCCATAGAAAGCAACGACACCGCAGCGGGACGCGCGCGCAACCGCCGCATTGAAGTCATCATTGACGGCGGCGGCTGAAGCCTGACACACCGGCGCTATCCCCGCGCCCTACCCCCGCGCACTTGTCAGCGTCCTTGCCTGGCGCAGACAAGGTGCGCAGCACACACGAGCAGCTTGTGGGATGGCATGACTAGTTGCCTTGTGCCGTGTGCGATTGAAGGTGATTTAAGGGATGATGTGCGCCAGCACCATCCACACCCTTAGGAGATCTTCATGCACACAACCCCTGCCAGCCAAACCCCACGCGATCAACAGTTTGAAGACGGCCTGGCCACGCGCCGCCAAGTGTTGGGCGACGCTTACGTGGACGCCTCGCTGGGCAAAACCACACCCTTTACCGCTGAATTACAAGAACTGGTGAGTCGCAACGCCTGGGGCACCGTGTGGCAACGCGACGGCTTGAGCCTGCGCGACCGCAGCATGGTCACGGTCGCGATGGCCGCTGCCATGGGCCGCTCACACGAACTCAAAGTCCATGTACGCGGCGCTTTGAACAACGGCGTGACCGAAGCCGAACTCAAAGAGATCTTCATGCACATGTCGGTCTACTGCGGCTTCCCGCTCACACTAGAAGCATTCCGAGCCGCTGCCGAGGTGATTGACGGCCAGG
>JANREF010000308.1 GCA_030726195.1 Burkholderiaceae bacterium
TGAGACACACGGAACCCACGCCGGAGCCCGCCGACATGCAAGCTTTATTTACCGATACAACGCCCCAAGGTCACACACAACGCACGTGGCTGGTGCTGGTCGCCCTGTGGAGCACGGCACTGCTGGCCTATGGTTTGTATTTGCAGCATGTGGACGGGCTTGAGCCTTGTCCCATGTGTATCGTGCAGCGCTATGCCTTGGTGGGGGTGGTGGTGTTGGCGGCAATGGGCGCTTGGCGCACGCACAAGGGTGCGGCGTGGTTGTGGTCGTTGTTGTTGGCTACACAGGCTTTTGCCGGGGCGTTTGTGGCTGCGCGTCAGAGCTGGCTGCAGTGGTATCCGCCTGAGGTGTACGCCTGTGGGCGCGACTTTTACGGCATGATTGAGGCGTTCCCGCTGAAAAAAGTCATACCCATGTTGTTCAAAGGCAGTGGCGACTGCACGGCTGTGGACTGGACGTTTTTAAGCCTAACCATTGCGAACTGGTCGTTCCTGAACTTTGTGGCCATGGGCCTCATTGGCTTGTGGCTGCTGGTTTACCGCTTGCGCGCACGCTGAACGCTGACCCGCCAGCCAACGCATACCGGCGTTTTTAGAGGTGCTTTAAAAACACTTTAGAGCGCCTGTCCCAGTTGTACTTGCTCTTGCGCGCCTCGGGCAGCGTGTCCGGCGGCACTTCCTTAAACCCGCGTTTGATAAACCAGTGCATGGTGCGCGTGGTGAGCACAAAAATACTTTGCAGACCGAGCGCGCGTGCACGTTGCTCTATGCGTTTGAGCAAGCGCTCGCCGTCGCCTTGCGATTGGCTGTGCGGTGACACGGTGAGTGCGGCCATTTCACCCGTACGCACTTCCGGGTAGGGGTACAGCGCGGCGCAGCCAAAGATCACGCCGTCGTGCTCAATGATGGTGTAGTTGCCCGCATCACGTTCAATTTCAGTGCGGTCTCGTTTGACCAACACACCTTCCTTTTCCAGCGGCTCGATCAGAGCGACGATGCCTGAGACATCGTCAATCCCAGCTTCGCGCAAGCTCTCCAGCTTCTCATCCACCACCATGGTGCCAATGCCGTCGTGGGTGTAAATTTCCAGCAGTGGGCAGCCGTCGACTGCAAAGGGCAGGATGTGGCTGCGCTCTACGCCGCCTTCACAGGCCTTGATGCAATGCTGCAAATAGAACGCGGTGTCGGTGGGCTTGTCGGCTTTGGGCAGGCGTGCAATGAGGGCCTTGGCCTGCGCCAAAGGCAGCTCGGTGTCTATGGGGGTTGTGGTGTCCAAGGGGTCTTGGTGTATGCCGTCTATCTCGGTCAAGAACATCAATTTGTCGGCCTGCAGGGCAATGGCTGTGCTGGTGGCCACGTCTTCCATGCTGAGGTTGAAGGCCTCGCCCGTGGGCGAGAAGCCAAAGGGCGAGAGCAGCACCAGCGCGCCCATGTCCAACGAGCGCGTGATGCCCACGGCGTCGACTTTACGCACCAAACCGGAGTGGATGAAGTCTATGCCGTCCACCAAGCCCACAGGGCGCGCCGTGATGAAGTTGCCCGACAGCACACGCACAGTGGCACCTGCCATGGGGGTGTTGGGCAAGGCTTGGCTGAACGCCGCCTCAATTTCGTAGCGCAGTTGGCCCGCGGCCTCTTGCGCGCAGTCCAGCGCCACCGAGTCGGTGATGCGCGTGCCCATGGCAAACTGTTCTTGGTGGCCTTTGGCTGCAAGCTGTTCGCTGACCTGTGGCCTGAAGCCGTGCACCAGCACAATGCGCACACCCATGCTTTGTATGAGGGCCAAGTCCTGTACCAAGTTGGGCAGTCGCCCAGCGGCTATGGCTTCGCCGGCCACAGCAATCACCAAGGTTTTGCCACGGTGCATGTGAATATAGGGCGCCACCGAGCGGAACCAAGGGACAAATGTGAAGTTAAAAACGTCGGACATGGGCGCGGATGAGGTGTGGCTGGTAAACCATAAGGATAATCGCTTGTTTGCCAAGTTATTCCAAGTGAGCCTGCTGTTTTGAATTTGAGTCTAAATTTCCCCGATAACCTGCCCGTCAGCGCCAAGCGCGACGAGATCATGGCTTTGATGCGCGAGCACCAAGTGGTGGTGGTGTGCGGCGAGACGGGCTCAGGCAAAACCACGCAATTGCCCAAAATGGCGTTGGCCCTGGGCAAGGGGCGCATCAACGGGGGTGGTCTGATTGGCCACACCCAGCCAAGGCGCATTGCGGCCAGCAGCGTGGCCAAGCGCATTGCCGAAGAGCTCAAGTCGCCGCTGGGTGATGTGGTGGGCTACAAGGTGCGCTTCCAAGACCGCTTGAGCAAGGACGCGTCGGTCAAGCTCATGACCGACGGTATCTTGCTGGCTGAGACGCAAACCGACCCACTGCTCAAGGCCTACGACACCATCATCATTGATGAGGCCCACGAGCGCAGCCTCAACATTGACTTTCTGTTGGGCTACCTGCGCCAGCTGTTGCCGCGTCGCCCCGATCTGCAAGTCATCGTCACCTCGGCCACCATTGATGCGCAGCGCTTTGCCAACTACTTTGCCAGTCGCAAAGGGCCTGCTCCCGTCATTCAAGTCTCAGGGCGCACCTATCCGGTAGAAGTGCGGTGGCGGCCATTTGAGGAGAGTAAAGAGACCGACTTGAACACCGCTATTGCCGACGGGGTTGATGAGCTGTGGCGCGGTGGCCCCAGCAAAGGTGGCGATATTTTGGTGTTTTTGCCTGGTGAGCGCGAGATTCGCGAAGCTGCAGATCACTTGCGCCAACACTTCAGCCACCAGCCCATGTTGCGGGATGCGCAGATCCTGCCGCTGTTTGCGCGCCTGAGCCAAGCCGAGCAAGACCGCGTGTTTGAAACCGGTGGCGCGCGCCGCGTGGTGCTGGCCACCAACGTGGCTGAGACCTCGCTCACGGTACCTGGCATTCGTTATGTCATTGATGCGGGCACGGCGCGGGTCAAGCGCTACA
>JANREF010000309.1 GCA_030726195.1 Burkholderiaceae bacterium
TGTTGGTGCCTGAGTCGCGCTACGAAGAGGCCAAGGCCTTGGCGCAAGGCGTGATCGCGCGTTTCAGTATTGGCAGCGCTTTTGACGAGGGTTCCAAGTTGGGCCCCTTGGTCAGTGCGGCCCAGCGCGACCGCGTGATTGGTCTCATTCAACTGGGTTTGGATGAGGGCGCCGAGTTGGTTGCAGGCGGCCCCGACAAGCCTGCCTTTGACAAGGGCTACTTTGTGCAACCCACTATTTTGCGTGTGCAGCGCCACCACACCCTGGCCAAGGAGGAGATTTTTGGCCCTGTGTTGGTCATGCTCACCTACACAGATGAAGACGAGGCTGTGGCCATTGCCAACGAAACCGTGTACGGCTTGGGCGGCGGTGTCTGGGCTGGCACAGACGAGCGCGCCATTGCTGTAGCCAGGCGTTTGCGCACTGGCCAAGTCGACATCAACGGCGCACCGTTCAACCCACAAGCGCCATTTGGCGGCTACAAGCAGTCGGGCAACGGCCGCGAGAACGGCGTGTTTGGTTTGGAAGAGTTCTTAGAAGTCAAGGCCATTCAGCGTCCTGTTGCCAAGGCCTGATGCGCGGCGGCGCAGGTGCGTCGTGAGCTACTGGGGTATCCGACTGCCTGTTGGTAGCTCACCCGCACCACGGCGGCCTAGGGACAACACCAGCAAAGACCGCAGCTGCGTGCGGCTATGCTGCTGTGTTGTTGTAGAACCTGTTGGATGACTCACTTATGAAGCGCTCTTGGTCACGCATCGCCTTGCATGCCGTTTGGATGACGCCCCTAGTGGCGTCGATTGCATTGGGTGCGGCTGTGTTGGTCTATGCCTACAACAGCCAAGCTCCGCTGGATGGTGAGCTTCAAGCCCCGCGCTTGCTCAAGCCTGTGAACGTGACGCGCAACGCCAGCGATGTGACGCGCATACAGGCGCAGTCGGCTCGTGACGCGTGGTACGCCTTGGGCTGGACACACGCCACAGAGCGCGCATGGCAGCTGGAGTTCAACCGCCGCGTGGTGCGCGGCGAATTGTCGCAAGTGCTGGGCAGCGCCACACTTGAGACCGACAAACTGCTGCGCACATTGGGCATTTACCGCACCGCTCAACAACAGCTGGCAGCGCTGCCCAGCGCCGCCCAAGCGGGTTTGCAAGCCTACAGCGACGGTATCAACGATGCGGTAGCCACACAGCAGCAGTGGCTGACACCAGAGTTTGCGGTGCTTGGCGTTGATGCGCGTGCGGCTGCCCAAGCCGGGCAGTTTTGGACGCCAGCCGATGCCGTAGGCTGGTCCTTGATGATGGCCTTGGACCTTGGGGGCAACTGGAGCAACGAGTTCGCGCGCTTCAGTTTGCTGCAGACCTTAGACACCCAGGCCTTGTGGCAAGCCATGCCACCTTATGCACCCCACACCACACCGGAGCCACCGGCCACCGCAGTGGATTTGGCCCAGTTGTATGCGTCTTTGGGCGTTTACGCGCCAGCTTCGACGTCAACGGCTACATCAACATCAACATCAACATCCCGCCCCACTGTGGCCCAGTCGCCAGCGGGTCTGGGCGGTGCGCTCGGCGTGGCCGTTGCACAAGCCGCCAATGAATGGGTGGCCCAGTTGGGCAGTGTGCAAGGCAAGGGGTCTAACAACTGGGTGATTGCCGGCAGCCGCACACGCAGCGGTAAACCCTTGTTGGCCAACGATCCGCACTTGGGGCTGAGTGCGCCAGCGCTGTGGTACTTCGCGCACTTGCAAGCTCCGGCCAGCAGCGACTGGCCAGCCTTGGACGTGCGTGGTGCGACACTGCCCGGTCTGCCTGTGGTGGTGTTGGGGCACACCCGCGATGTTGCTTGGGGCTTTACCAACGTGGGCCCGGACGTACAAGATTTGTATTTGGAACAGCTCAACCCCAACGCGCCCGATCTGTACCGCCTACCCAGCGACGCAGATGTGATGAAGCCGGACGACGTGATGTTTGAGCCGTTCAGCACACGCAGCGAAACCATTGCCATCAAGGGCGACGACCCCTACACCTTCACCGTAAGGGCCAGTCGCCATGGCCCTGTGATCAGCGATGTGCAACAGGTGTACGACGGCGTGCTGGACAAAACCCGCTATGCCGTGGCCTTGCGCTGGAGCGCACTGGAGACCAACAACAAAACCATCTGGGCAGGCTTTAACGCCAACTTTGCAAGCGACGTGCAGGGGTTGGTCGATGCGTATGCAGACCACCATTCACCCATGCAAAACGTGGTGATGGCCGACACCAGTGGACGCATTTTTTACAAGGCCATTGGCACGACCCCTGTGCGTGACCCGCGCAACGACATCAGGGGCGTCGCGCCAAGCCCCGGCTGGGACGCCAAGTACGACTGGGTGGGCTGGCTGCCCTATGCCGATACACCGCAGGACGACGGCGCGCTGGGCTGGATAGGCACGGCCAACCAGCGCATTCATGGCGAGAGCTACCGCCACTTCATCACCAGCGATTGGGCCACCAGCCACCGCATGCGGCGCATCACCCACCTCATGGAGCAAACGCCGCTGCACGACGAGAAGAGCGTGGCAGCCATGCAAAGCGATGAGCTGTCCTTGTCGGTACTGGAACTGTTGCCGTTTCTACAGCGCACCACCAGTGAGCACCCTTTGGCTGCGCCGGCAGCGCAATTGTTGGCCAGCTTCAAGGGCGACATGCGTGTGAACTCGCCGGCGGCGCTCATGGTGTCGGTATGGGCCGATGAGCTCACGCGCTTGGTCATGCGTCCTCGCATTGGAGAGGCCAAGTTCGATGCTTTGTATGGCAAACGCCAGTTCCGGGAAGGTTTGTTGGGCGTGTTGGCCCAGGACAATACCCAGTGGTGCGGCGCGGCGGGCTGTCGCCCACTCATGACGCAAGCTTTCAACCAAACACTGGACAAGCTCTCGGCAGACATGGGCACAGACCCCAAGTTGTGGCAATGGGGCACGCTGCATGTGGCCACCAGCGCGCACAAGCCATTTGGCAAGGTGGGTGTTTTGGCCAAACTGTTCAACGTCGAGGTGCCCGTCGGTGGTGACGCCTACACCGTCAACGTGGGCCGCTACCACGCCAATGCCGACAAGCCTTTTGCGGTGGTGCATGCCGCGTCGCTGCGCGCAATTTACGATATGTCGGACTTGTCTAAGTCGCAGTTCATTTACCAAACCGGACAGAGCGGCAACGTGTTGTCCAGCCGTTACAGCGACATGAGTGCAGAGTGGGCCAATGCCCGTTACCGACCACTTGGTGTGGAGGGTGAGACCGTGCAACACAGCTTGCGCTTGGTGCCGTCTCAAGGGCAGTAGTGTGGCCGCACGGGTTTCGACTAGACCCTCTGGTCAAGCCAGAGGGTGACAAGTCTGGGGCGCAAGACCAGGGCACAAGTCTGGGGCACACGCCTAGGGCACAAGTTTGTGGCACGAGGGTGGCGCACAACGGTGTGGGCTGGTGTGGCACTGGTGCGTCGATGTTCAGTGGGTGTTGTCGGGGCGTTGCTGGTGCGCTGCCGGTGCCGCAGTGCTTGGGCGTACGCGCTGGGCGCATGTGCATCGCGCGTCAGGGCTTAGCCCAGCTGGCAATCCAGTCTGTGGCCCATGCCCGTGCCGCGGCTGGTGCGTCGTCGTCTTCGCTGGCGTCGTGTTCAAACACCGTGCCTATGCGTTTGGCGCCCAAGTCGGCCAGTTTGGCATCCAGCAGCTTGGGGCCACCTGCATAGGTATCGCCGTAGGTGCTGTCGCCCATGGCCATGAGGCCGTAGTACACGTGGCCCAAGTAGGCGGGTTCCAAATCAAACGAGGCCAAGAACGCCTGCGCGTTCTCGGGTACGTCGCCTGCGCCGTGCGTGGACGAGCACACGATGTACACCGTATCACTGGTTTGAGGGGCGCCGGGTGCGGCTGTCTCAGAGGCCAATACCGCTATGCCGTGGCTGCTGTCCAAGCGTGTGACAGTGGTGTCTTTGAAATGTGACGCGAGCGTATCCGCGGCGGCCTGCGCGGCATGCAAGGCGTTGTCGCCTGTGGTGCCTACCAAGACGTGCAGGGTGGTTGTAGCGCTTGGTAGCGTGGCGGTTGCGGTGTGTGCGGGGGAGTAATTCGACATGGCGACTATTTTTAACTAAAATTTTTGGCGACCTCAAAATCGGGTCAAGATCGCGCTACAATTTGACGCTTGTCGGAGCGTAGCGCAGTCTGGTAGCGCACCTGGTTTGGGACCAGGGGGTCGTAGGTTCGAATCCTACCGTTCCGACCACCAGTTTTTTAAAAGTTGTCAAAATAGGCCCATCACATTGGGCCTTTTTTATTGGTGCTTCCCAATGCCGCCCTCGGTGCGCCAACAACCATCAAACTGCCCGTAGCTCAGCTGGATAGAGCAACGGCCTTCTAAGCCGTAGGTCACAGGTTCGACCCCTGTCGGGCAGGCCACTTTGGCAAGGCATAGCGCCTTGGCAACGCCATACGTTTGTAACGCCTCGCAGTTGTGGCCCACGCGCTGGATGATGTTTGCCACAGCCGGGCAGTGGGTCGCCGCTGGGGTGGCTGCTTCTGAGCCTCGCCTATCACTAGGGACACATCAACATGCCACGCATTGCCCTGATACACGCGCTGTCGCATTCTGTTGCGCCCATCAACAACGCCATGACCGAGCTGTGGCCGCAGGCCTTGCGTATGAACCTGTTGGATGACAGTTTGTCGGCAGACTTGGCGGCCAGCGCAGGCGGGCTTGATGCCGTGATGACGCAGCGTTTTATGGACTTGGCCGACTACGCGGTGGGCACTGGCGCGCAGGCGTTGTTGTTTACGTGTTCTGCGTTCGGGCCTTGTATCGATGCGGTGGCGCGCAAACACGCCCACTTACCCGTACTCAAACCCAACGAGGCCATGGTGCAAGAGGCGTTACGCTTGGCTGGTGACGGCGCTGGGCCCATTGGCTTGGTGGCTTCATTTGCGCCAACGCTGCAGTCCATGCCGCAGGAGTTTGGTGCGGGCATCGCACTTCAAACCCGGTTGGTGGCCTCCGCTCTGACGGCCCTCAATGCCGGTGAGCTTGAGGCGCATGATCACGCGGTGTTGGTGGCTGCGCAGGCTTTGGTTGGGCAGGGCTGCGGCGTGATTGCATTGGCGCAGTTCAGTATGGCCAGGGCAGCACCGCTGCTGCGCGCCCAGTTGCCAGTGCCCGTATTGACCACGCCCGGTAGCGCTATTGCCCTGTTAAAACGGCGTTTGGCTCACTAGGCTGGGGCGTCAGCCGCGTCGAAACCGCAGCTGGTTATCCCAACTGTTTATCCAAATTGTTTATCCAAATTGTTTGTTACCCCAACGGTTGTCGGGGGGGGCCACAGCGTCTGACTTGGCGCTGGTCTTAGATGCGACTGGCGCGTTTGGCCAGCTGGTAGCGCTGGTACAGCTCGTTGTAGATGGGGCCAGGCGCGCCGTTGCCAACGGGTTGGCCATCGAGTGTTGTGATGGGCAGCACCTCCTTGGTGGCCGAGCTCAGCAGCAGCTCATCGGCGTCTAGCACTTCGGCTTGAGTGACTGCGCGCAGCTCAAAGCCAATGCCTGCGTCCTTGCACAGTTGCTCCAACAGCCCGTAGCGTATGCCTTCTAGCACCAGGTTGTCCTTGGGCGGGCCACTGACCACGCCGTGTTTCACCACCCACACGTTGCTGGCTGCCGCTTCGCTCAAGTGCTCGCCCCTGAACATCACAGTTTCGACAGCGCCTGCATCCGCACTGATTTGCCTAGAAAACACCGCACCCAGCAGCGACGTGCTTTTGATGTGGGCCTTTTCCCAGCGAAAGTCTGGCGCACTCACGCAGGCCACGCCTTGTGTGCGCTGTACGTCGGTGGGCATAGACATCGGGTTGAGCATGACAAACACCGTGGGTGTGATGTCGGCGGGCATGACATGGTCTCGCATGGCAACGCCGCGCGTGATTTGCACGTAAATGAGGTGGTTGGCGCTGACCGGTGCATCCGCATGTGTGAGCAAGCCCGTTGCGATGGCGTGCCACTCGCCGCGTGTGTGTGGGTTGGCAATACGCAGCTCGGCCAGTGAGCGATCGAGTCGCTGCATGTGCTGCTCAAATCGAAAGACTTGACCGTCGTACACGGATAGAACTTCATACACACCATCGCCAAAAATAAAGCCACGGTCCATCACGCTGATGTGGGCTTGGTTCAGTGGCAGCACTTGGCCATTCAGGTAGCAAGGTGTGGCGGCGATGCGGGCCAGGTCGGATGTGGTGCTCATGTGCGTTTGAGGTTGGTTGGCTTGGTGTCGTGATCGTGTGACCTCGTTATGACGCGATGACGGCCTTAATTCGTGGCTTCGTTCGCTGGTGTTGGCCACTGCAAGGCCTTGTACAGCGCGTCGATTTGGGCTTGATTGAGCAAGCCTTGGTCTTGCAGTAGGGCGATTTGACGTGCGGCGATGTGTTGGTACAGCTGCGAGGCGCTGGTGGCCATAGGCTGCAGATCGCCTGAGGCGCTGCCGCTGCTGAGAGCGCTGAGCGCGTTCAGCGCCGACATGTGTTGCTGCACCACGCCTGCGTCGCCTCTGGCCACTGGGCCAGCCACTGCGTGCGCCAGGCCTTTGCTGCGCATGCTGTGCAGTGCACCCTGGCTCAAGGGTAGCAACGCGGGCAGTGCTTGTTCTGGTGCAATACCTGCTTGTTGCCACAAGGTGCAGGCTTCTGCCACAACGGAAACCAGCGCGCTGGCGGCATAGCCGGCACCCGCGTGGTACAGCGCGCGTTGGCCGCTGGCAATGCGCAGCGGCTTGAGTTGCAGCGAGGCGGCCAGCGCACTGGCCTGTTGCCACAGCTGGGCCTCGGTGTTTGCGTGGGGCGGGGCGAGCACCTCAATGCCCACGCTGCTACCGGGCAGGTTGGCCAAGGCCACCTCGGGTTGGGAGAAAATTTGCAAAGGGTGAAAGCCAATCGCCGCAGCCGCGGATGCGGCGTTCAAGTGGCTCAGATCGGTGGCACCGCTGCAATGCAGGGCCACCTGATGGGGTTGCCAGTCTATGCCCGCAGCCACGGTGGCAATGCGGTCATCGGCTACGGTCAGCCAGACCCAATCGACCGCTTGCAGTGCCTGTGGTGACAGCGGCCTTAGCCCCTGAAAACCCAGCGAGGTCTCGGGCGCAAACCTGCGCGTGGTGGGTTCGCTGTGTGGGTTGGGCACGTAGCCCGCCACTTGCAGGCCCGCGCGGCGCATGGCCGCCGCCATGGTGTTGGCCAAGCGCCCGGGGCCTATGAAGGCGTGCGTTGGGCTGCTGGTGTGGGCGTGCAATTTAGCGCTTGGCGTATTGGGTTGCACCAAACAAGGCCTGCGTGGCTTGCGCGTCGGTGAGTGGCTTGCGGGCATGGGCCAAGACCTCGACACCGCGTTTAACGGCGGGGCGCTCACCCACGCGGTCGAACCAATCCTTGAGCGCGGGGTAGTCGGCCCAGTCTATGCCTTGGTTCTTCCAGCTGCGAATCCATGGGAAGGTTGCGATGTCAGCCACGGTGTACTGGTTACCGGCAATGAACTTGTTGGTTTGCAGCTGCTTGTCTAGCACGCCGTATATGCGCTTGGCTTCGTTGGTGTAGCGGTTGTAGGCGTAGTCTATTTTTTCGGGTGCGTAAATGCGGAAGTGGTGGGCCTGTCCCAGCATGGGGCCCACGCCGCCCATTTGGAACATCAACCACTGCAGGGTTTCAAACTTGGCCGCATCACCCTTGGGCATGAATTTGCCAAATTTACTGGCCAGATACACCAAAATAGCGCCCGATTCAAACAAGGCTATGGGCTTGCCGTTGGGGCCGTCGCTGTCGACCATGGCAGGGATTTTGTTGTTGGGGCTGATGGTCAAGAACTCGGGCTTGAACTGGTCGCCTGCACCAATGTCTACGGCATGGGCGTGCCAGTCTTTGCCCAAGCGTTGGCCACATTCTTCCAACATGATGTGCACTTTGTGGCCATTTGGAGTTGCCCAAGAATAGATGTCGATCATGACTGCGGTGTCCTAAGTGAATGGATTACATCGTTTGTGGGCGCTGGCAGGCGCACAAACAACAATGCCAGCATTGTGCAACAACGCTGGCATGTTGGTTGGACGTGCAGGTTTGGATCAGCTCCCGCGCGTGACGGGCATGTCCACCTCTGTGGGCACCACCATGTGCTTGGCCAATTCCAGCTTGGCCACTGCCACGCGGTGCACCTCATCTGGGCCATCGGCCAAGCGCAGCGTGCGTTGGTTGGCGTAGGCGTAGGCCAGTGGGAAGTCGTCGCTCACGCCAGCGCCACCGTGGGCTTGTATGGCCCAGTCGATGATTTGCAGGGCCATGTTGGGGGCAACCACTTTGATCATGGCGATTTCGGCCTTGGCGACCTTGTTACCCACCGTGTCCATCATGTACGCGGCTTTGAGTGTGAGCAAGCGGGCCTGCTCGATCATGCAGCGCGCATCTGCAATGCGCTCATGCCACACGCTTTGGGCCGACACGGGCTTGCCAAAGGCAACGCGGGTGTTGAGGCGCTTGCACATCAATTCAAGCGCACGCTCGGCAGCACCAATGGTGCGCATGCAGTGGTGTATGCGTCCTGGGCCTAAGCGGCCCTGTGCAATTTCAAAGCCACGGCCTTCACCAAGGAGCAAGTTGCCAACGGGCACGCGAACGTTGGTGAGCGTGACCTCCATGTGGCCGTGTGGCGCATCGTCGTAGCCAAACACGGTGAGTGGGCGAATGACTTTGATGCCCGGTGCGTTTGAGGGCACGACGATCATGGACTGTTGTTGGTGACGCCCAGCGGTGGGGTCTGTTTTGCCCATGACGATGTAGACGGCACAGCGGGGGTCGCCCGCGCCTGAGCTCCACCATTTGCGCCCGTTGAGTACGTAGTGGTCGCCATCGCGTTCGATGCGGCACTCGATATTGGTCGCGTCCGACGAGGCGACTTCTGGCTCGGTCATCAAGAAGGCCGAACGGATTTCGCCGCGCAGCAGGGGCTCTAGCCACGTGTCTTTGACGTCTTCGCTGGCGTAGCGCTCCAGCGTTTCCATGTTGCCCGTGTCGGGTGCCGAGCAGTTGAATACTTCAGCGGCAAATGGTACGCGGCCCATGATTTCACACAGCGGCGCGTATTCCAAGTTGGACAAGCCTTCAGGTGCACGCTTGCTGTGCGGCAAAAACAGATTCCACAAGCCTGCAGCTTTGGCCTTGGGCTTGAGCTCCTCGACGATTTTGGTGGGAATCCATGCATTGCCATTGGCGCGGTTTTCTGCAATTTCGGCAAAAAAGCGGGACTCGTTGGGGTAGACATGCTCGTCCATAAAGTCCAGCAAACGTTGGCGCATGGCCTGAACTTTGTCGGTGTAGTCGAATTGCATGGTGTCGTCCTTTTCGTTGTAAGTGTCGGTGTGGATGTAGATGTCAGTCTGTGTGTTGACGCAGGTGTGCGGTTGTGTCGTGGCGCTCAGGCGTTGGCGTTCATGCGTGGCGGTGTTGCTGGGCAAAGGCCCACGCCATGTCAGCCAAGGGCTTGGCACCAGCTGCCGATGTTTTGGCTTGCGCACTGGAGGCTGTGCCGTCTTCAACCCGTTTGGCGATGCCTTGCAAAATTGCCGCCAGTCTGAACAGGTTGTAGGCCATATAAAACGGCCAATCGGCTTTGAGTTGCTCAGGCGAAACAAAGCCGGTGGCGTCGCAGTATTGTGCGATGTAGTCGTGCTCTAGAGGAATGCCCAGCGCTGCGTGGTCTAGGCCACCAATGCCGCGGAATGCGCCTGGTGGAATGTGCCACGACATGCAGTGGTAGCTGAAGTCGGCCAAGGGGTGGCCAATGGTTGACAGCTCCCAGTCGAGTACGGCGATGACGCGCGGCTCGGTGTCGTGAAACATGAGGTTGTCTAGCCGGTAGTCACCGTGCACCACGCTCACCAACTTGGTGTCCAGCGCGGTGGCAGGCAGCTGTTGCGGCAACCACGCCATGAGCTGGTTCATGGCCGGGATGTCTTGCGTAACGGAGGCCACGTATTGTTTGGACCAGCGCCCAATTTGACGCTCGAAGTAGTTGCCAGGTTTGCCGTAAGTGCTCAGGCCCACCGCCTGCACGTCCACGCGGTGCAACTTGGCCAGCACATCGTTCATGGCCCAGTAAACAGGTGCACGCTGCTCGCGCTCTAGCTGTGGCAGCGACTGCTCCCACATCACGCGTCCGGGCATGAAGTCCATCACGTAAAAGGCGCGTCCAATCACGGACTCGTCTTCACACAGCGCGCCCATGCGTGGCACAGGTACGTCGGTGTTGGCCAGCGCGTTCATGACGCGGTATTCGCGCTCAATGGCGTGTGCCGAGGGCAGCAGCTTGGCCACGGGCCCGGGCTTGGCGCGCATGACGTAGCTGCGTGTGGGCGTGATGAGTTTGTAGGTGGGGTTGGACTGGCCACCCTTGAACATTTCTACGGTGATGGGGCCCGCAAAACCGTCCAAGTTGGCGTGCAGCCACTGCTCCAGGGCATGGCTGTCAAATTGGTGTGCCTGCGACACGGCACGCGTGCCAGTGAAGGCTTCAGATGCGGGTTCGCTCATGAAGCCTCCTGGCCAATGTGTGCGGTGGTTGTTAGTCCTCGTCGGCTTCGATGAGGTGCATGAGTGCGCCGCGATCCCGAACAATCAAGCCGGCCTGCTCGACGCGAATGATGCCCTCGCGCTCCATGGACTTGAGCTCTTGGTTCACGCGTTGGCGCGATGCGCCCAACAGCTGTGCCAACTCTTCCTGTGCGAGTTGCAGACCAATGCGCACTTCGCTGGGGTTGTTCAGGCAGGGCATGCCGTAGCTGCGGCTCAGGTGAATCAGTTGCTTGGCCAAGCGCGCACGCAAGGGCAGGGTGTTGAGGTCTTCCACCAAGCCAAACAGCTGGCGAATGCGCCTGGCTTGCAAGCGCATGAGCGCTTCGTACAACTCGACGTGCTGCGACAAAATTTTGAAAAAGTCTGCGCGCGCCACGCACAACAGCGTGGTCGGGCCGTGTGCATAGGCATCGTGTGTGCGTGCGTCCCCGTCGAACAGCGACACGTCGCCAAACCAGATGCCCGGCTCGACGTAGGTGTATGTGATTTGCTTGCCCGTGATGGAGGTCGAGCTCACCCGAGCCGCGCCTTTGGTCACGGCTATCCATTCGTTGGGTACATCGCCCCTGGCGCAAATCAAATCGCCGTCTTTGTGTCGTCTGACGTAAGCGCATCGCAGAATATCGTGTCGCAGTGATGGTGAGAGGCTTGAGAACCATCGTCCAGAGTTGATGGCCTCGCGTTCGTCCATCGTAAGAATAGGTTCGTCGTTCATGTGTCTTATCTGTGACTAGTCGGTGTTGAAAAGGGCTTGTAGGCGCGTTTGTGTGGGTTTAAGCGCGGTTTGAGCGTGTGTGTCGCGTGTGCGATTGCCTCATTTGTAATGGGGTGTGCGTTTTTCTAAAAACGCATCAATACCCTCTGCGCCATTGGCATGGTGCAGGTTGCGAACAAAGTGTTTCTTCTCGGTGGCCAAGTGCGCATTGAAGCTGACATCGGCGGCGTCGTTGAGCATCTCTTTGATACTGGCCATGACGTTGGGTGCGCGCCCATTGATGCCTTGTGCCACATCGAGTGCGTGGCCCAGCGCATTGCCGGATGCCGTCACGTGTGAGATCACGCCGAGGTTGTGCAACGCACTTGCGCTCATGGACGCGCCGTTGAGCAACATGTGCATGGCGGTGGCACGTGGCAAGGCTCGCGCCAGTGCCCACGCGCCGCCGCCGTCCGGTGACAAGGCTACGGTGCTGTACGCCATCACAAATTTTGCATTGTCTGCTGCGACGATCAGGTCACAGGCCAAGGCCAGCGACAGGCCCGCGCCTGCGGCTGCACCTTCGACAGCGGCAATGATGGGCTTGGGGTAGTTGCGTATGGACTCCATCAGCGTATGCAGCGCTTCGATGCTGTCCTCTTGAACTTGCGGCGCTTGCGCGCGGTTGGCTTTGAGGCGGTTCAAGTTGCCACCGGCGCAGAAGTGTTCGCCTTCACCCGTGATGATGATGCTGCGCACATCGCGGTTGGTTTCCGCCGCGTTGAGCGCCTCTATGCCAGCGGTGTAAATCTCTGGGCCTAGGGCGTTGCGAAACTGCGGATTGGAAATGGTCAGCACCATGGTGGCGCCAATTTGTTCAGCCAGTAAACGCGCGCTCATGCCCGTGGCTCCTCGTGCTTGAGGCTCAAGCCCAGCGCGCCACGGCGGCGCAGCCAAGGGCTGGGGCGGTAGCGTGGGTCGCCGTACACGGTTTGCAAGTTGAACAAAATCTCCAACATGTTGGTTGGGCCTATGGCATCGCCCATGGCCAGTGGCCCCAGTGGGTAGCCCAGGCCCAAGGTCACTGCTGTGTCTAGGTCTTGCGGTGTGCAAATGCCTTGCTGGCACATGTCGGCTGCGATGTTGACGATGGTGGCCACCACGCGCTGGGTGACAAAGCCGCCGCTGTCACGTATGACGCTCACCGCCTTGCCGTCTGTGGCAAACAGGGCGTGTGCGGCGTCGCGCATGTCGTCGCGTGTGGCGGGGTTGGTGGCCAACACGCGGCGCTTGACGCTGTTGTCTGGCAGCATCATGTCTATGCCTATCACCCGCGTGGCGTCGTGTTGCTCAACCGCTGCCAAGGTGGTTACATCCAAGCCCAGCGGTGCCACCAATATCAAGGCTTGCTGGCTGGGGGCTTGGCCGGTTTCAATGGTCGCACCCAGGTCTTTGAGCAGTTGGTACAGCTCGGGGCGGCGTGCCGCTTTGGGCGACACCCACACCGGCGGCAGCTGATCGACCACTGGCACGGC
This sequence comes from Burkholderiaceae bacterium, assembly GCA_030726195.1. Taxonomy (GTDB): domain Bacteria; phylum Pseudomonadota; class Gammaproteobacteria; order Burkholderiales; family Burkholderiaceae_C; genus RS62. The sequence goes on from JANREF010000309.1 coordinate 12,862, forward strand.
GGGTTCGGGCGGCGTGATCACCGCGCCGTTGGGCTGCTGGCCTTCGTAGGCATAAAAGCCCGCGCCCACCTTTTTGCCCAACACGCCACCGGCCAACCGCTGTGCGGTGATGACGCTGGGGCGGTAACGGGGCTCTTGGTAGTACTGGTTGTAGACCGACTCCATCACGGGGTGTGAGACGTCCAGGGCGGTCAAATCCATGAGCTCAAACGGCCCCAACTTGAAGCCCATTTGGTCGCGCAAGATGCGGTCAATGGTGGCAAAGTCTGCCACGCTTTCCGAGACGATGCGCAGCGCCTCTGTGCCGTAGCCCCGCCCAGCGTGGTTGACGATAAAACCGGGTGTGTCTTGGGCTTGCACTGGCGTGTGGCCCATGGCTTTGGTGAAGTTGTGCAGGCGTGTGCAGACATCGGCACGCGTTTGCAGGCCAGCAATCACCTCGACCACGCGCATCAAAGGCACGGGGTTGAAAAAGTGGTAGCCCACAAAACGCTGGGGCTTGGCCAATGCCGCAGCCACGGACGTGACCGACAGCGACGATGTGTTGGTGGCCAGCACGCAGTCGGGGCCAACAATGGCCTCTAGTTGCTTGAAGACTTGCTGCTTGATGTCCAAGCGCTCCACGATGGCCTCAATGACCAAATCGCAGCCACCGAGTTGATCCAGGCGCTCGGCTATAGACAGGCGGCTGGCAAAGACTTGCGCTTGCTCAGGCGTGATCTTGCCTTTGGCTTGCAGCTTGGCCCACGTGGCCAACACATTGGCGTGTGCTTTGGCACTGGCGCCGTCGCCCGCGTCATACAAGCGAACGGTGGCACCAGCTTGCACCGACATTTGCGCAATGCCTTGGCCCATGGCACCTGTGCCAACCACCGCAACAGATTGAAAGGACTCGGTCGGTGCAGCGGCTTGGGAGGTGGGGGTAGGTGATGTCATGGCGTCAAGTGCAAGCGGTGCGATGGTAGGTCACGCCAGGCAACAAAGTGTCAACCTGAGGTGGCTGGTAGCGATTGAATGGGCTGTGAAGGGCGGTTCGGTTGGTTGAAGTGAGCCGTGGACTGGGTTACAAGCTGAGTTGGGGCCGGTTTTCGGTTGACGTGAACGTAAACGTAATTGCCAACCTGCCGATGTTACCGCCAACGTGGGTGGCTTGCAGATCAGCGGCGCACGCTCCTGGCTTGTGGGTTGAGCTCGTTGATGGCTTCTCCATTGACAAAAGCATTGACGGCGGCAAAGGCCAGCGCGTAATCCTGCTCCAAGCTGTCAATCTCAACGGGACCTAGGTGTGGCGTGCAAATGCAGTTCTCCAAGCGCAGCAGGGCTTGACCGGGAGAGGCCGGTTCGGTGTCGAACACGTCTATGGCAGCCAGGCCGGGGCGGCCACGGTTCAATGCGGCCACCAGGGCGTCGGGGTCAATGAGGCTGGCGCTGGTGGTGTTGACCAGCAACGCAGTCGCCTTCATGCGGCTGAGATCGGCCAAATCCAGCAATGGGGCTTGGGTTTTGCCAAAGTTGGGGTGCAAGGTGAGCACGTCGCTGTTGTCCAGCAAGGACGCTTTGCTGGTGGCCACCTCCAAGCCGTTTTGCGAGGCAAAGCTGCGTGCTGCCTCGCTGCCCCACATCAGCACACGCATGCCAAAAGCGCGGCCAAAGCCGGCCACTACATGGCCAATGCTGTTGTGTACGTCGGATAAGTCGTCGGTCCATATGCCCAAAATTTTGCCGCGCAGCAAGCTGCCGATGCAAAAGTTGTCGGGCATGGATTTGGCTTTGAGACCGGACTGCTGCCAAGCCCCGTGCTTGAGGTGGCCGACGTAGTGAGGAATGCGCCTAGAGGCTGCCATGATCAGCGCCCAAGTCAGCTCGGCCGTTGCCTGCGGGGCGGCCTGTCCTTTAACGACCAATACGCCGTGATCGGTGCAGGCGTCGATATCGATGTTGTCGGTACGGACGCCGGTTTGGACGATCAGGCGCAGTTTGGGAAGCTTGTCGACGAGTGCTCGGCTGATGTTGGTTCGTTGGTGGGTGAGGACAACCACTTCGGTGTCGCGCAAACGAACGGCCAATTGGCCCACGCCTTTGACGTTGTTGGTATAGACCTTGGCTGCGTGGTTCTCGAGCAATGCGGCGCTGGGCAGCTTGCGTATGGCGTCTTGGAAGTCATCAAGAATTACGATATTCATAATCGTTATTGTGCCTGCGAGTGCTTGCACATTGAACGATGGTTGAGGTGTAAGCACCCAAAAAAATAGCCTCGTCTTGCGTTGAGGCTAGAAAACTGCAAAGAAAAAGTAGGCGCCTCGCTGAGTGGTTTGTTGGGTGATCAAGTGCACAGGTCGCTGTTGCTCATGTGTTGGTGCGCCGTTGTGCGCGACGATTCGATGGGTTGCCTAATTTGCCCTATCTATCCCGTTGTCGCTCAACCCCTCTACGCCGTGGTTGTAGACCAGTCCTGCGGCATCTGCCTTATGCACAGGCCTCAAGTGCCGCCATGCGGTTGAGCTCGGCGCACACGTCGGCCAAGCGTCCTGCCATGACCATGCGTCCAGCCACCGGTGTGTGGCCAC